>JAUPTR010000433.1 GCA_030917985.1 Pseudomonadota bacterium
AGTGCCGGGGCTGGATGCCGAGCGGCATCTGCTAACAATACGGGCGGCGTAAATGGCAAAAACTCTGGTGATTACCAATCAGAAGGGCGGCGTTGGCAAGACCACTACGGCGGTGAATCTGGCTGCCAGTCTGGCTGCTTGCGAACAGCGTGTGCTGTTGGTGGATCTCGATCCGCAGGGCAATGCCACCATGGGGAGCGGTGTTAACAAGGGGCAGTTGCGTCAGTCGGTGTACCACGTGTTGCTGGGAACGGCTCAGGTGGCGCAGGCGCGGCAACGCTCACAGCAGGGCGGGTATGATGTGTTGCCGGCAAATCGCGAGCTGGGTGGTGCCGAGATTGAGCTGGTTGATCTGGCCGAGCGCGAAACCCGGCTCAAGGCCGCATTGGCTGCTATTGCCGATGACTACGATTTTATTCTGATCGATTGTCCGCCGGCGCTGAATCTGCTGACGCTGAACGGGCTGGTGGCGGCAGATCGGGTGATGATCCCGATGCAGTGCGAATATTTTGCACTGGAGGGCCTGACTGATCTGGTGAACACGCTGCGCAAGGTGCGTGCCGGCCTCAATCCGCAAATTGAAATCGAGGGTTTGTTGCGCACCATGTATGACCCGCGTAGCACGCTGGCTCAGCAGGTGGCGGTACAGCTCAAGCAGCATTTTGGCGACAAGGTATACAGTGTGGTGATTCCGCGCAATGTCCGGCTTGCCGAGGCGCCGAGTCACGGGCTGCCGGCGCTGGTGTACGACAAGTCGTCCAAGGGGGCGCAGGCCTATCTGGCGCTGGCGCAGGAAATGCTGGAAAAACAGCCGGCCGCAGTGGCCTGATTGCAGGAAGGTTTGGGTTCATGGCAAAACTGATGAAAGGGCTGGGGCGTGGTCTGGAAGCGCTGCTGGCCGAAACCCGCAACGATGATGTAGCGGATTCGTTGCAGACGGTGCCGGTGGGGCAGTTGCAGCCGGGTAAATATCAGCCGCGCAGCCGCATGGATCAGGTGGCGCTCGCCGAACTGGCTGCGTCAATTCGCGCACAGGGCTTGATGCAGCCGATTCTGGTACGTCCGTTGGTGAATGGTGCCTATGAAATCATCGCTGGCGAACGTCGTTGGCGTGCGGCGCAAATGGCCGAGTTGCGTGAGGTACCGGTGGTGGTGCGTCATGTGGCTGACGAAGCCGCGCTGGCGATGGCGCTGATCGAAAATATCCAGCGTGAGGATTTGAATGCGCTGGAAGAAGCGCTGGGCATCCAGCGTTTGATTGATGAATTCGGTATGACGCACGAATCTGCCGCCATGGCGCTCGGGCGCTCTCGCAGTGCGGTGAGTAATCTGTTGCGTTTGCTGGGGCTGCCCGAGCCGGTCAGGGAAATGCTGCATTGCGGCGAAATCGATATGGGGCATGGACGTGCATTGCTGAGCTTGCCCTTGCTCAAGCAAATCGAAATCGCACAACAGGTGGTACGCAAAAGCTTGTCGGTACGTGAAACAGAGCGCCTGGTTCAGCAATTGCTGGAGGGTGTGCCGGCGCGTGAAATCAAGCCTGTAGATCCGGATGTGGCGCGTTTGCAGGAAGAGGTTGCAGAGCGCATCGGCGCCAAAGTATCGATCAAGCCCGGCAAAAAAGGCAGTGGCCGGATTACCATCGACTATGCCAGCCTCGATCAATTGGATGATTTGCTGGGGCGTTTGCGGTGATTTGCTTGTGCGTCGCAACAAGAAACCTTGTTTGCCAACGTTTGCCAGTATTGACTAATGGGCGATAAACCCGCTAAAATTAATGAGTTTTTGCTTGTCGCAAATCCATACGCTCGTTTGATACGGCAGGTGCGCAAGGTAATCATCGTTATGTTTGCAATCAGTTTGCTGGTTGCGCTGGTGATGTATTTTTTTGCGCAATTGTCTGGGGTGTTTGGTGCGCTGATTGGCGGTACGATCAATATGGTGTCAGTTTGGGTTTATTCAAGGCTGGCTCGTGTTGATCCCAGACATACGGCTCAGCAGACGCTGAATCGTCATATGTTGGCAGAGGCTGCCAAGGTTGGCGTTTCGCTGTTGGGTTTGTTGCTCTGCTTTTTTGTGCGTGGCGTGCATTTGCCCGGTTTGTTGTTCGGGTTTATTGCATCGTTGCTGGCGTACTGGATCGTTTTGATTTTTTACAAGAACTGAACATGTCGGCCACTGAACATCTACCTACCCCGTCGGAATATATCCAGCACCACCTGATGAACTGGCGCACCCCTCCTGAGGGTGGCGGTTTCTGGACGATTCACCTTGATACCTTCTGGGTTTCGCTGATTCTTGGTTTTATCTTTGTTGGCGTGTTTGCCAATGTTGCCCGTAAAGCCAAGCTCGAGGCGCCTGGTCGTTTTCAGTTGTTTGTTGAAGTGATCATCGAAATGGTTGATCAGCACTTGAAGGAGGTATTTCACGGCAAGAGCAAGATTATTGCTCCGCTGGCGCTGACTATTTTTTGCTGGATCGTGCTGATGAACTCGATGGACTTCCTGCCTGTCGATTTCTTGCCGAAAGTTGCTCAATTGATCGGTGCCAATGTGTTTGGCATGGATCCGCATCATGTTTATCTGCGTGTAGTGCCTACCGCTGACATCAATCAGGCGTTTGCCATGTCGTTGTCGGTGACTGTGCTGATTGTCGTTTTCAGTATCAGTGCCAAAGGTTTTGGCGGCTACACCAAGGAGTTGTTTACCGCGCCGTTCGGCCCTGCGCTGGCGCCGGCAAACTTCCTGCTGCAGATGGTCGAATTGTTGTCCAAGCCACTGTCGCTCGCGCTGCGGTTGCTCGGTAACATGTTTGCTGGTGAACTCGTGTTCATGCTGATCGCAATGTTGCCTTGGTATGTTCAGTGGGCGGCCGGCGCCCCGTGGGCGATCTTCCACATCCTGATCGTGATTTTGCAGGCGTACATTTTCATGATGTTGACGATTGTTTATCTGAGCCTCGCCGTCGAGGATCACTAATTAAGTAGTACTTTGTTTCACAAACCACTTTTTAACCAACAGGAGTAAGAAATGGAAAACTTGGCATTGATCGCTAACGTACAGAGCTTCACCGTAATTGCTATCGGTCTGATGATTGGCCTGGCAGGTGTGGGCGCAGCGATTGGTGTGGCCCTGGTAGGTAGCAAATTCCTGGAAGGCGCTTCGCGTCAGCCGGAAATGATGGGCGCACTGCAGCCGAAACTGTTTGTTATCGCAGGTCTGGTTGACGCGATCTTCATTATCTCCGTTGCTGTTGGTCTGTTCCTGGCATTTGCGAACCCGCTGCTGGCCGCTATCAAGTAATTTTGGCTGGTTTAGTCGCAACAGTTCAGGGGAAAAACAAACATGGATATTAATGCATCCTTACTGGGTCAGGCGATCACCTTCGCTGTCCTGGTATGGTTTACCATGAAGTTTGTTTGGCCTCCGCTGACCACCATGCTGGACGAACGCGCCAAGCGTATTGCTGACGGTCTGGCTGCTGCTGATCGCGGCAAGCAAGATCTGCAGAACGCAGAAAAATTGGCGGCAGACAAAGTGCGCGAAGCTAAGAAGCAAGCGAGTGAAATTATCGCTCAAGCTGAAAAGCGCGCCGCACAGATTGTTGAGGAGTCCAAGGATACTGCTCGCGTTGAAGGCGCGCGTATCGTTGCTGGTGCCAAGGCGGAGATTGATCAAGAGGTGCACCGTGCCAAAGAGGCATTGCGTGCACAGGTTGCAGGGCTGGCGGTAGCGGGTGCAGAGAAGATTCTGCGCAAGGAAATTGACGCTGCCAAACATGCCGACCTGCTGACTTCGATTCAAGCGGAATTGTAAGAATCTCATGGCAGAAATCGTTACAGTCGCTAGGCCTTACGCCGAAGGGTTATTCCGTCTGGCAAAGGAAAGCAACACGTTTGCCAAATGGTCCGAGGTGCTGGGCGTTATGGCTGCGGTGGTTGCTGACGATGCTGGCAAGGCGGTTGTCACCAATCCGCAGTATTCCGCTGCACAGGTAAAATCGCTACTGGCCGATGTGCTGGGTGCGAAAGCCGATGCAGAAGTACTGAACCTGATTGACGCTTTGCAGGAAAATGGTCGTTTGATCATTGTCCCGGAAATTGCGTGTCAGTACGAAACCTTGAAAGACGCGGCCAATAACACGGTAGAGGCGGAAATTGTTTCCGCATTTCCGATGGACGACGCCCAGGTCAAGGGTTTGTCCGGCAAGCTCGAAGCCAAATTCGGTTGCAAAATCAGTCCGAAGGTTTCGGTTGATCCGGAATTGATTGGCGGAGTCCGCGTCACCGTAGGTGATGAAGTATTGGATGCGTCGGTGCGTGCCAAACTGCAGGCAATGGCGTACAGGCTTAAGAGTTAGGAGAGATCATGCAGTTAAACCCCTCTGAAATCAGTGATCTGATCAAGAGCAAGATCGCCGGTCTGGCCGAAGGCGCGGAAACCCGCACCAAGGGCACCGTGGTATCGGTCACTGACGGTATCGTTCGCGTTCATGGCCTTTCCGAGGTTATGCAAGGCGAGATGTTGGAATTCCCGAATAACACTTTCGGCCTTGCGCTGAACCTGGAGCGTGACTCCGTGGGTGCGGTTATTCTGGGTGACTACGAGCACATCACTGAAGGCAACGAAGTGAAGTGCACCGGTCGTATTCTCGAAGTGCCCGTTGGCCGTGAGCTGATTGGTCGCGTCGTGAATTCGCTGGGTCAGCCTATCGATGGCAAAGGCCCGATCAATGCAACTGCTACCAGCCCGATCGAAAAAATCGCACCTGGCGTGATTGCTCGTCAGTCGGTGAGTCAACCGCTGCAAACAGGCACCAAGGCGATTGACGCAATGGTTCCAGTAGGCCGCGGTCAGCGTGAACTGATCATCGGTGACCGCCAGACCGGTAAAACTGCCGTGGCTCTGGATGCAATCATCAACCAGAAAGACACAGGCGTTGTCTGTGTTTATGTTGCGATTGGCCAGAAAGCTTCGTCGATTGCCAACGTGGTACGCAAGCTGGAAGAGCACGGCGCAATGGGTCACACCATCGTAGTGGCTTCGTCGGCTTCGGAATCGGCGGCAATGCAGTACATCGCTGCTTACTCCGGTTGCACCATGGGTGAATACTTCCGCGATCGCGGCGAAGATGCATTGATTGTTTACGACGATTTGTCGAAGCAGGCTGTGGCATATCGTCAGATTTCGCTGCTGTTGCGCCGCCCGCCGGGCCGTGAAGCTTACCCGGGTGACGTGTTCTATTTGCACTCGCGTCTGCTGGAACGTGCATCGCGCGTTAACGCTGACTATGTTGAGAAGCTGACCAACGGTGAAGTAAAAGGCAAAACCGGTTCTTTGACCGCTTTGCCGATTATTGAAACCCAGGCTGGTGACGTTTCTGCCTTCGTTCCGACCAATGTGATTTCGATTACTGACGGTCAGATCTTCCTGGAAACCGATCTGTTCAACTCGGGTATCCGTCCAGCGATCAATGCCGGTATTTCGGTGTCGCGTGTGGGTGGCGCTGCTCAGACCAAGGCCGTGAAGAAACTGTCCGGTGGTATTCGTACCGACTTGGCTCAGTCTCGTGAACTGGCCGCGTTTGCGCAGTTCGCATCCGACCTGGACGAAGCGACTCGCAAGCAGCTGGAACGTGGTCGCCGCGTGACCGAGTTGTTGAAACAAGGTCAATACGCGCCGCTGAAAGTGTCGGAAATGACCCTGACGTTGTTCGGTGTGACCAAAGGCCACTACGACGACGTGCCGGTAGAAAAAGCGCTGGCGTTCGAATCGGCATTCCGTGGTTATGTGCGTGCCAACCACGCCAAAGTTCTGGAAGATATCGACAACACCGGCGATCTCTCGGGTGATAACGAGAAGATTCTTGCTGGCGCGATTGCCGAATTCAAGAAAACCCAGACGTTCTAATTTGGCGTAGCGAGGTCCAGAAATGGCTAGCGGAAAAGAAATTCGCAACAAGATTAAAAGCGTGCAAAACACGCAAAAAATCACACGCGCCATGGAAATGGTCGCCGCATCGAAGATGCGGAAGGCTCAGGACCGCATGAAAGCCGCTCGCCCGTACGGAGAAAAAATCCGCCGGGTAGCGGCCCACATCGCGGCTGCTTACGAAGATTATTCCCACCCGTTCCTGACCGCTCGCGAGTCGGTAAAACGGGTAGGCCTGATCGTCGTAACTTCCGATAAAGGCCTTTGCGGTGGTTTGAACAGCAATGTGTTGCGCGCAACCTTGCTGAAGCTGAAGGAATGGGAGTCGGCCGGTGTGCAGGTGGATATCACCTGTATCGGCAGCAAAGGCTTCGGTTTTATGCAGCGCACTGGCGCACGTGTCGTTTCGCATGTATCAGGGCTCGGCGACACGCCGCACCTGGAAAAAATGATTGGCCCGGTAAAGGTTCAGCTGGACGCCTATATCGAGGGCAAGATTGATGCGTTGTACATTGCATCGACCAAGTTCGTGAACACCATGAAGCAGGAGCCTGGCATTGAACAGCTGGTTCCGGTTAAGGGTGAAGATCTGGGCGAGCGCGATTATCTCTGGGATTACATCTACGAACCCGATGCCAAAACGGTCATCGATCAGTTGATGATCCGTTATGTTGAGGCGCTGATTTATCAGTCGGTAGCTGAAAACATGGCGTCTGAACAGAGCGCGCGGATGGTGGCGATGAAGGCTGCATCCGATAACGCAGGCAGCGTGATCGACGAACTAAAGCTGGTTTACAACAAGACCCGTCAGGCAGCAATTACCAAAGAGCTGTCGGAAATTGTTGGCGGCGCCGCAGCGGTGTAAGCGGATTGATCGAACAATATTCGGAATTTAGGAACATACGATGAGCCAAGGAAAAATCGTACAGATCATCGGTGCCGTTGTCGACGTGGAGTTTCCGCGCGATGCGATGCCGAGGGTTTATGACGCGCTTAAGTTGGCCACCGCAGATCTGACGCTGGAAGTTCAGCAGCAGCTCGGCGATGGCGTGGTACGTGCAATTGCCATGGGTTCGAGCGATGGCTTGAAACGTGGCATGGAAGTGACAAATACTGGAGCCCCGATCTCCGTACCGGTGGGCAAGGCGACCCTTGGCCGCATCATGGACGTTCTGGGTAACCCGGTTGACGAAGCCGGCCCGGTTGAAACCGAAACCAAGTCACCGATTCACCGCAAGGCGCCGGCATTCGACGAACTGTCGTCGGCAACCGAGCTGCTGGAAACCGGTATCAAGGTGATTGACTTGCTGTGTCCGTTTGCCAAGGGCGGTAAAGTGGGTCTGTTCGGCGGTGCAGGTGTGGGCAAGACCGTGAACATGATGGAATTGATCAACAACATCGCCAAGGCACACTCGGGCTTGTCCGTGTTTGCCGGTGTGGGGGAGCGTACTCGTGAGGGTAACGACTTCTACCACGAGATGAAAGATTCCAACGTTCTCGATAAAGTGGCAATGGTTTACGGCCAGATGAATGAGCCTCCGGGCAACCGTCTGCGCGTAGCCCTGACCGGTCTGACCATGGCGGAATATTTCCGTGATGAGAAAGACGCATCGGGTAAAGGTCGTGACGTTCTGCTGTTCGTCGACAACATCTACCGTTACACCCTGGCCGGTACCGAAGTATCGGCACTGCTGGGCCGTATGCCTTCCGCAGTGGGTTACCAGCCGACTCTGGCTGAAGAAATGGGCCGTCTGCAAGAACGTATTACTTCCACCAAATCGGGTTCGATCACTTCGATTCAGGCCGTATACGTACCTGCGGATGACTTGACTGACCCGTCGCCAGCAACAACATTTGCTCACCTGGATGCAACTGTGGTTCTGTCGCGTGACATCGCTTCGCTGGGTATCTACCCGGCGGTTGACCCGCTGGATTCGACCTCGCGTCAGCTGGATCCGCTAGTTGTGGGCGACGATCACTATAACGTGGCGCGTGGCGTTCAGTCGACTCTGCAGCGTTACAAAGAGCTGCGTGACATCATCGCGATTCTGGGTATGGACGAACTGGCGCCGGAAGACAAACAGCTGGTTGCCCGTGCTCGTAAGATCCAGCGTTTCCTGTCGCAGCCGTTCCACGTTGCTGAAGTGTTCACCGGCAGCCCGGGTAAATACGTTTCCCTCAAGGAAACCATCCGTGGCTTCAAAGGCATTATCAACGGTGAGTTCGATCATCTGCCGGAACAGGCGTTCTACATGGTCGGCTCGATCGACGAAGCGGTAGAAAAAGCGAAAACCCTGCAGTAAGCTGAGGTTCTGATATGGCTACTACAATGCACGTCGATGTCGTAAGTGGTGAAGAGGCGATTTATTCCGGTGAAGCCGAGTTCATCGTCGCTCCTGCTTATGAAGGCGAAATTGGTGTTTATGCACGCCATGCCCCGATGATCGCACTGATCAAGGCTGGCACTGTGCGTATCACTACGCCAGGCAAAGGCGAAGAAGTGCTGTTGTTTGTCAGCGGTGGCATGATTGAGGTTCAGCCTCATAATGTAACTGTGTTGGCAGACACCGCAATTCGTGGCGCCGATCTGGACGAAGCCAAAGCGCTGGAAGCCAAGCAACGTGCCGAAGAGGCACTGGTAAACCGACAGGCCAATATGGATTATGCGAAAGCAGAATCCGAATTGGCGGCAGCGGTGGCGCAATTGGCTGCAATTCAGAAAATGCGTAAGAAGACACATTGATCTTCATTTGCGTGCCACACTGTGTGTGTATAAAAGGTAGCCTTCGGGCTGCCTTTTTACTTTTTTGTTTCAGTAATTTCTAATGCGGTGATCTAATGGGGAACGTTCTTTCGGTGGTGATCCTGGCTGCAGGCCAGGGCAAGCGCATGTATTCAACCTTACCCAAGGTGTTACATCCGCTCGCGGGTAAGGCCATGTTGCGGCATGTGGTGGATGCCGCAGAGTGTTTGCAGCCGGCTCTTCTGTGCATCGTGTATGGCCATGGTGCTGAACAGGTGCAATCGGCTCTGTCCGACATCAAGGCTGAATGGGCGTTGCAGGCTCAGCAACTGGGCACCGGGCATGCCGTGCGTCAGGCTTTGCCAGTATTGCCGGCCGATGGAATGACTCTGGTTCTGTTTGGCGATGTGCCACTGATCCGCGTCGAAACATTGCAGGCAATGCTTGCCGTGGGCTCACCGGACAAACTGGTGTTGCTGACGGATGTCATCGATAACCCCAAAGGTTATGGCCGCATCGTGCGTGATGCCAACGAACGCATCGTGCGCATTGTCGAGGAAAAAGACGCGACCGATGCCGAGCGCCATATCCGTGAGATCAATACCGGCATCATGTTGTTGCCGAATCAATATCTTGGTGGCTGGCTGGAGCGCTTGTCCAATGGCAATGCCCAGGGCGAGTATTATCTGACCGACGTGATCAGTATGGCTGTCAGCGATGGTGTCGAGGTTCGCAGTGCGTCGCCTGCCGCATCATGGGAAACCTACGGTGTGAACAGCAAGGTGCAACTGGCCGAGCTGGAACGTATTCATCAGCTGGAGCAAGCCAAACGTTTGCTGGAGCAAGGCACCATGCTGCTCGATCCGGCACGCATCGATATTCGCGGTAGCCTGAGTGTTGGCCGTGATGTGGTGATTGACGTCAACTGCGTATTTGAAGGTCAGGTTGAGTTGGCGGATGGTGTCCGGATTGGCGCCAATTGTATGATCCGCAACGCCCGTATCGGTGAACAAACGGAAATCGCGCCATTTTCGCATATTGACGATGCTGAAGTGGGTGCCGGTGCCCGAATTGGCCCGTATGCACGTTTGCGCCCTGGCGCCAAGCTGGCCGACGATACCCATGTAGGCAACTTTGTCGAAATCAAGAAATCGGCAGTAGGGCTGGGCTCGAAGGTGAATCACCTGAGTTATATCGGTGACGCCGACATCGGCGCCGGCGTTAATGTTGGCGCGGGCACCATCACCTGCAACTATGATGGCGTGAACAAACACAAAACCGTGATTGAAAACAATGCCTTCATCGGCTCTGGCACCATGCTGGTTGCGCCGGTTACGGTAGAGCAGGGCGCCACGATTGGTGCTGGCTCAACCATTACCCGGCATGCCCCCGCCGAAAAGCTGACGCTGGAACGTGCAAAACAGGTTACAGTTCCCGGATGGTCGAGGCCGGAAAAAGACTGACAATACCGAACAAAAACTCACTGTAAACTTTCGAACCCTCTTCGGAGAACTCAAGCATGTGTGGAATCGTTGGGGCCATTGCCCGGCGTAATGTGGTACCGATTCTGGTCGAAGGACTGAAGCGGCTGGAATATCGTGGTTATGATTCGGCGGGCATTGCCGTGCTCGATGGTGACATCAAACGTGTGCGCCGCGTGGGCCGTGTTGCCGAAATGGAAAACGCCGCCAACGAGATTGGCCTTAGCGGTCAGATCGGCATTGGCCATACCCGCTGGGCAACGCATGGCGGCGTGACTGAACCCAACGCTCATCCACATGTATCCGGCGAGCTGATTGCGGTGGTGCACAACGGCATCATCGAGAATCACGATGAAAAACGCGCCGAGCTCAAGGCCAAGGGTTATGTCTTCGAATCGCAGACCGACACCGAAGTGATTGCGCATCTGGTGCACAGCTATTACTTACAGGAACGCAACCTGTTGGCTGCCACCCGCAAGGCGGCCGCCGAATTGACTGGCGCTTACGCCATAGCCGTGATTGCCCAGGATCAACCGGATCTGATGTGTGTGGCCCGTATGGGCTGCCCGCTGTTGATCGGCCTCGGTGAGGGTGAGCACTTTGTCGCCTCTGACGTCTCGGCCGTGATTTCTGCCACACGCCGTGTCATCTTCCTGGAAGAAGGGGATGTAGGTGAACTGCGCCGAGATTCGCTGGCGCTGTTTGACCAGCAGGGCAACAGTATCGAACGCCCGGTACACGTCAGCGACGTTTCACTCGCCTCGCTGGAGCTCGGCCCTTACAGCCACTTCATGCAGAAAGAAATCCACGAGCAGCCGAAAGCACTGGCCGACACCATCGAGCAGGTACTGGACGAAGGCTTCGCCACCGATCTGTTCGGCCCCAAAGCTGCAGACATCCTGCCGCAAGTCGATAGCGTCCTGATTCTCGCCTGTGGCACCAGTTATTACGCCGGCTCGGTCGGCCGTTACTGGCTGGAAGCCATTGCCGGCATCCCCTGCCAAGTCGAAATCGCCAGCGAATACCGCTATCGCGAAGCCGTTGCCAACCCGAAACAACTGGTAGTGACCATCTCCCAGTCTGGCGAAACGCTGGACACCATGGAAGCGCTCAAATACGCAAAATCGCTCGGCCACAAATGGGCGCTGTCGATTTGCAACGTGCGTGAAAGCGCCATCCCGCGCGCCTCGGATCTGGTGTTCTACACCCGTGCCGGCGCCGAAATTGGTGTTGCCTCGACCAAGGCCTTCACTACCCAGCTGATCGCCCTGTTTGCACTCACCGCCACGCTGGCCAAGCTGCGCGGCAAGCTGGATGCCGACAAGGAAGCGACTTACCTGAATGACCTGCGCCACCTGCCGGGCAGCGTGCAGCATGCGCTGAACCTGGAACCACAGATCAAGCTCTGGTCGCAGCAATTCGCCGCCAAGGATCACGCACTATTCCTCGGTCGTGGCGTGCATTACCCGATTGCGCTGGAAGGCTCGCTCAAGCTGAAAGAAATCTCCTACATCCACGCCGAAGCCTACCCGGCCGGCGAGCTGAAACACGGCCCGCTGGCGCTGGTCGACAACAACATGCCGGTGGTCGTCATTGCGCCGAACGACACTCTGCTGGAAAAAGTGAAATCCAATATGCAGGAAGTCAGCGCCCGTGGTGGCGAACTGTTCGTCTTCGCCGACCTCGACAGCCACTTCAGCGAATCCGAAGGCGTCCACGTGATCCGCACCCCGCGCCACGTTGGCGTGCTCAGCCCGGTCGTACACGCAATTCCGGTGCAGATGCTGGCTTATCATGCCGCATTGCAGCGTGGTACGGATGTGGATAAGCCACGTAATCTGGCCAAGTCAGTGACGGTTGAGTAATGTTGTGTTGCGTTGCGTAAGTTGTTGTTATTCAGCGCTATTAAAGTCGTAAACAGGTTATTAAAGTCGTAAACTAAAAATAAGTTTGAATGAGAGCCCATTCCTGATCGGATGGGCTCTTTTTTGTTATCTAATGCGGCTTCGAAATGAAATTATCAGTGATTGCCAAGTTGCGAGATGGCAAAGACAAACAGATTATTGCCGACGCATTGCAAATATCGCTCAGCAGCGTAACTAGAGTACTGTTGACGGAACCTGGATTACAACTGGCCTGGCATCAGACTCGTAAAGAACGCAAAAGAATCGAAACCCGCCAGCATTGGTTGGCTTTGCTTGCGAGGTACGCCGCCTCGGGCGTCAAAATCGTGCGAAGTTTGAATCCCGCCGCCTACGTCTGGTTGTATCGAAATGACAAAGCGTGGCTGCTCCAGCATGTTCCGACGGCATTGCCGCAAAAAAATAATGATTCGCCACGACTTCGTTGGGATTTAAGGGACGAACTACTGCACCGGCAAATCAAACAGGCGGTATTAAAACTGCGTGAAGCGAATGTGGGGCTGAGAAAAATACGTTTGTGACAGTTGTACCAAGAGGTGCCAGAGCTAAAGGCCAAGTTATCCGTGTTGGATAGGTTAGGCTGCGCCCATTGCCATGCCCATGATGTTGCCGCCACCCAGTGCCTTGCCGATATTTCCCGCTTTACTCGATTGTCATA
>JAUPTR010000055.1 GCA_030917985.1 Pseudomonadota bacterium
CGTTAAGTGTCCGTCCACTTGAAAACGGCAACTGGCAGGTTGGTGTGCATATTGCCGCGCCTGCACTGGGAATTGAGCCAGGCAGCAAGCTTGATCAGCTGGTTATGCAGCGCCTGTCGACGGTTTATTTTCCTGGCAACAAGATCACGATGTTGCCACCGCAGGCAGTAGAGGGCTTCACCCTGCAGGAGGGTCGTGATTGCCCGGCCCTGTCGATGTATATCGAACTGACTCCAGATTTGGAGGTAGTCGGTACCGAGAGCCGTATCGAATCGGTACATATCGCCGCCAATCTGCGTAACGAGCAGCTGGAAAAGCATTTTAATGACGAAGCTTTGGCCGCTGGAACGGATGGTGACTACCCGTTCAAAGCCGAATTGCGGCTGCTGTTTGATTTTGCCCGCAAGCTGGAAATCGGCCGGGGTAAGGCAGACCCGAACCGCCCGCCGCAGGTGGATTATGCGTTTGCCGTAGACAATGACCGCATCACTATCAGTAAACGCAAGCGCGGTGCGCCAATCGACAAACTGGTGTCGGAGTTGATGATTTTCATTAACTGTCGCTGGGGGGCGTTGCTGGCCGAGCACAATGTCCCGGGCATCTATCGCGCTCAGTCGATGGGCCGCGTGCGCATGACAACCTCGCCAGCACCGCATCAGGGGCTGGGTGTGCCGCAATATGCGTGGTCCAGCTCACCATTGCGCCGCGCAGTGGATCTGATCAACCAGCGCCAGTTGCTTGCAATTTTGCGTGAAGAGCCGGCTCCCTACCCCAAGGGTAGCGGCGAGCTGTTTGCCGCCATGCGTGATTTTGATGTGACCTACAATGCCTATCTTGCGTTTCAGGATCGCATGGAGCGTTATTGGTGTTTGCGCTGGCTGGAGCAGGAGCAGATCAGCGAAATCGACGCAGTGGTGTTGCGTGATGGCGTCACCGTGCGTTTTGATGGGCTGCCGTTTTTCAGCAAAAACGTGATCGGCTTGCCGGAACTGACCCCTGGCCGCAAGATTCGCTTGCTGCTGGGTGGCATCGACTATCTGGGTCTGGAAATCGAAGTCCGCTTCATCAGCGTTGCCACCGACGGAGTGGAGGTGCTGTCAGATACGGACGAAGAAGATTACCAGACTGAAGCAGCTGAGCCGATTGTGGAAGAACAATTCGCTGATGCTCCTGCAGCCCCCACGCCCACGGATAACGCAAACAGTGCGCCAGAAGCGGTGTGACAAGGCGGTGGCTTTTGCCTACAATGGGTTGATCTTAGGACAATGTCTTGCTGAGTAGAGAGCCGTGCTGAATTCGATGCGTCTGGCCATGGAAGGCCCTGATCGTTCCAATGTTTATCTCAAGCTTGCCTTGGGCGTGTCAGTGGCTGCGCACGTGGTGCTGTTGTCGGTCAAGTTCGTTTATCCGGAGCTGAAAAAGCTATCGAATACCGTGCCGATTGACGTGATCCTGGTGAATAGCAAGACTGTCGACAAACCGACCAACCCACAGGCCTTGGCCCAAGCCAATCTGGACGGTGGCGGCAATACCGATGAAAACCGTCGCATCAAGACCGCACTACCGATGCAAAAAGATGCTGATGTCGCGCAGGAACAGGAGTTGCAGGAGGCCACCAAGCGCCGTACGCAGCTGGAGGCAGAAGCGCAGAAATTGATGTCGCAGCTGAAGTCGCCACAGACCCTGCCCGCCGCTGATCCGACCACCAAGCCAGAGCCACAGCAATCCAGCGGTGAAGCCGCGCAGGATCTGGTGCAGAAAAGCCTGGCGATGGCACGTCTGGAAGGACAGATCAGCAAGGATTTTGACGCCTATCAACAGCGCCCACGCAAGAAGTTCATTGGCGCCCGAACTTCCGAAGCAACTTACGCCCGTTATATCGAAGACTGGCGCATCAAGGTGGAGCGTGTTGGCAGCAACCTCTATCCGGATGAAGCCAAGCGTAATCACATTTATGGCAGCTTGCAGATGACCGTGGAAATTCGTGCCGACGGCTCGATTGCCACGCTGGAAATCAATCGCTCGTCGGGCCACAAAGTGCTGGATGAAGCCGCCAAGCGGATTGTATTCCAAGCCGCACCTTATGCCGCCTTTCCGCCCGAAGTCCGCAAGAATTACGAAATTCTCAGTATCACCAGAACCTGGACGTTCACCACCTCCGACAAGCTGGAAAGTCGCGACTGATTCACTGCTTGTTTGACGGGCTCGGGCGGCCCGTTGAGCGCTGTGGAATCGAAGGAAGTGACATGTTGCAATCAGTCGATCTGTTCTGCAAGGTTATTGATAACTATGGCGATATCGGCGTTTGTTGGCGTCTGGCGCGCCAGTTGCAACAAGAATATGGTCTGCAGGTGCGCTTGTGGGTCGACGATCTGGACAGCTTTCTCCCCTTATGTCCTGAGTTACGTACCGAATTGCCGCAGCAGCAATGCCGTGGTGTCGACATCTTTCACTGGCAAGGCCCATTACCGGCGGTCACGCCGCATCAGTTGGTGATAGAGGCGTTTGCCTGTGACTTGCCTCCAGAGTTTGTCGCGGCGATGGCGCAGCAGCCTGACAAACCCATCTGGATCAATCTTGAATATCTGAGCGCCGAGCCCTGGGTGGAAGACTGCCATCAGATGGCATCGTTGCAGTCTCGTTGGGCGCTCACCAAATATTTTTTCTTCCCGGGCGTCAGCCCTGCTACTGGCGGTTTGTTGTGCGAGCGGGAATTGCTGTCGCAACGTCGGCAATTCCAGTCTGATCCTGCCTTGCAGGCTGAATTCTGGCGCTTGCTGGGTGTGCCGTTGCCGCAGGCTGGTGAATTGCGGGTATCGCTGTTTGCTTATGAAAATCGCGCAGCTGCCAGGCTATTGCACGCGATGGCTGTCGGAGGGCACCCTGTTACCTGTATGTTGCCCTTGAGTCGGGTCGCAGGCGATGTATTTGCGTGGCTGGGTGTCGAGTCAGCACAGCCTGGGCAAAAATTTGAGCGTGGCGCGCTGACTGTCCAGGTTTTGCCATTTGTTGAGCAGCGTGTATATGACCGGCTTTTGTGGGCCTGCGATATCAATTTTGTACGTGGCGAAGATTCTCTGGTTCGGGCGCAATGGGCGGCACGCCCGTTCATCTGGCACATTTATCCACAGGATGAAGGCGCGCATTGGCCCAAGCTTGATGCCCTGCAGCAGCGTTATTGCCAACAATTGGATGGTGCGGCTGCCGCTGCGCTGCGTGGCTTGTGGCACGCCTGGAATCAGCAGGGTGAGATTACAGATGCATGGCAACAGTTTTGCCAGCAGCAAGTGGTTTTGGGCGCCCATGCAGATCAATGGGCTGATCATCTGGCCGGTTTGGGCGACCTCGCCGCTAACTTGCTGCATTTTTGTAAAAAAATAAGCTAAAATAAGCGGTTTTTTACTGTAAGAGCCTATCCCGATAGCCGGGCTGGAGACATCCAGCTGCTAACGGGATAGGCTGTTGGCAAATTTATCTAGGTAGCGAAGACACATGAAAACTGCACAGGAACTGCGCGCTGGTAACGTGGTAATGATCGGCAATGACCCGATGGTTATCCTGAAAACCGAATACAACAAATCCGGCCGTAATGCGGCTGTGGTTAAGATCAAAATGAAAAACCTGCTGACCGCTTCGGGTGCCGAAAGCGTTTATAAGGCAGACGAAAAATTTGATGTTGTAGTTCTGGACAAAAAAGAGTGTACCTATTCGTACTTCGCTGATCCGATGTACGTGTTCATGGACACCGAATACAACCAGTACGAAATCGAAGCCGAAAACATGGGCGACACGCTGAACTATCTGGTAGACGGCATGGAAGACGTATGTGAAGTTGTGTTCTACAACGGTAAAGCTATTTCGGTTGAACTGCCGACCACTATCGTACGCGAAGTTGAATACACCGAACCGGCCGTACGTGGTGATACTTCTGGCAAGGTAATGAAGCCGGCCCGCCTGAAAGGTACAACTTTCGAACTGCCGGTGGCTGCATTTGTTGAGATTGGTGACAAGATCGAGATCGACACCCGCACCAACGAGTTCAAGAAGCGCGCTTGAGTTATTTCAGGGCCAATAAAAAAGGCCACCTCGCGGTTAATGCCAGTCAGTTAAGCAAGGCGTAGCCAGTTATGTCATAAAAGGGACGTGTTCAACACGTCCCTTTTCTCATGGAATTTCAAGCCGAACTGGCTCATA
>JAUPTR010000434.1 GCA_030917985.1 Pseudomonadota bacterium
AACTGCGACTGGCGCTGGCACGGCAACAACTGGCGGGCCAGTCCTGGCAGGCGGCCAGTGACACGCTGCAGCCCCTGCTCGACCTGTCCGACATGCAGGCCCGAACCAGTGCCGAACTGCTGCAGTTTGACGTGCTGGCCGGACAATTGCAGGCACTGCCCGTCGATGCGCCGGCACGTGCCGGCCTGTTGCAACAAATGTGGCGTCTGGCACGCAGCAGCCAGTTAACCGCAGCACGACTGACGGTGCTGGCCAACGAGGCCTCCGCCCAGGGGCAACATGCACTCGCCCAGGCAGCCCTGGACAGGCTGGTGATTGCCGCGCCAGACGAGGCACCGCGCTGGCTGGAATTATCGGCCCAGACAGCATTGGCGCAGGGGCAATACCAGGCGGCAGCCAACCGCTATTTTCAGGCACTGGTACTGGTGCGCGGCCTGCAGCGTCAGCGTCATCTATTTCTTGCCGGCCTGCGCACCCTGCAGTCGGGCAATCTGCTGCCACAGGCGGTACAAGCGGCACGCCAGTATGGCTACCCGCTGCGCCATGATCGTGACACGCTGCTGTTCCTGATCCGGCTCTGTCGTGCGGCTGGCGATCTGGACGAAGCCGAGCGTTATGCCCGGCAACTACTGCAGATGGCGTTATTGCAAGAGCTGCAACGCCTCACCGGTATCGGACAGAGCTGGCAACCCGTTTCACTCACTGACAGCGGCAAACCACCACAGGCTGCATTTGATCAGGAAGCCTATCTTCTGGGTTATGAAGTCATGCTGGGTAACCGCAAGCCGCACGATGCCTATCTGATTGCCGAGCGGGCGGTTCGCCATCTGCCGGATGACCTGCCTTGGCGCAAGCGCCTGGCACAGGCCGCCGAATGGGATCAGCAACCGGCACTGGCCCTGCAGCACTGGCTGTGGCTGGCCGAGCGCGGCGGCGATGAACAAGCCTGGGAAGGTGTGCTGCGCCTGGCACCGGGGCTGAACGATGACAGCGCGCTGATGCAGGCCTGGCGCCACAAGGCCCAGCGCGGGCAGTTTACCGAAGCCGAATGGCGCCAGCTGATGGATCTGTATGAGCGCAACGGAGAACCACTGGCCGGCGCCGATTTTTTGCTGAAACATTATGCAGCGCACCCCGACCCACTGCTGCTGACGCTGGCAGCGCAGTTACAACAACGTGCCGGCGCCGACGATGCGGCACTGCAAAGCTACCGGCTACTGGCAAAAAAGCATGGCCAGACACCGGAACGGGCGCTGGCACAAGCCACACTGTTATACATGCGCAGCGATTTGCACGGCGCCTATCAGGTGCTGCAGCAAGCCGTTCCTGATGCCCGGCAGGCGCCGGAGAGCTTCTGGCGCACGCTGGGCGAACTGGCCTGGCAACTGGATCAGCGCGAGCAGGTGATCCACGCCTACGGTCAGCTGCTGGAGCGCCAGCAATACAGCGAAGCCGACCTGGAACGCTTGTTCACTGCCCTGCAGGCACAACAGCCAGACGCTGCCATCAGCCTGGCCCAGCGCAGCTGGCAGCAATTTGGCAACCCGCGCCACCTGCTCAGCGCGCTGGCATGGCAGATTCAACAGCAGCAATGGCAGGCAGCACGCAGTAGTTGCGACGCGCTGACTGCGGCGCAACGGGCACAGCTGCAGAATTCGCCGCAGTTCTTTTCGCTGCGTGCGCAAATTCACCAACATACCGCAGCGCCGCAGGCTGCCCTTGCCGATGCCCGGCGCGCACTCCAGCTGGCACCTGACGACAGCGGGCTGCGCCAGGCACTGCTGTGGATGCTGATCGACTATCGCGAGCGCGACGAGCTGCGTCAACGCCTGCAGCAATGGCCAACGCTGGGGCAAGACCCGGCGTACCGCGAACTGCTGGCAGCGGCCTGGCTGACACTGGGCGACGCCCCGCGCGCCCTGCCCTATTTTTCTGCCCTGCTGCGTAGCCGGCAGCACGATCCACTCTGGCTGATGGGCTACGCCGACGCACTGGAACAAACCGTGCAGCCGGATCTGGCATGGCGGGTGCGGCGCCATATCTGGCAGATGCTGATGACGCAGCGCAATGACCCGGCGCGCCATGACAATACGAACGCGCCCCTGCCCAAGGCGAGCCCCGATTTGTTGCTGCAAGCCAGGCTGGCACTGCTGTTTGCGCCCACAGAACCCACTGCCGGACTGATGCGCCAGTTGCTGCGCGAGGATCGGGACAGCCGGCAAATCAGCAGCGACAATGCACAGGCAGCAGAACTGGTGCTGGCTTGGGCGCTCTCCAGCGAGCAGCATCAGGCAGCCAAAGCCTGGCTGTTGCAACGTTATGCCCAGAATCAGCAGCGCCCGCATTGGGCCGCGTTATCGCTGGCGCTGCTGGAGCGCGACCAGCAGCAGCTACAGCAATTGCTGGATCAACATGCGGACAGCCTGCCAGTGAACGATGCAATTGAAGCCGCCCGCCTGACGGGCCGGCAGGCGCAGGCACAGCTGATGGCAACACAACGGCTGCAGCAAATCAGCCACGACGACAATACCCATGCACAACTGGTAGACATGCTGCTGCTTACCGCCAGCCAGGCCAGCACCGGCGCGCTGAATCAGCGTATTGGCGCACTCAACCGCGATACCCGCAGCCTTGCCGGCTCGGTCAGCCTGATGCCACAACTGCGGCTGAGCATGGAACTGGCGCACAGCCGTCAGAGCGCCCGCTCCGACAGCTTGTTCAGTGACCTGAGCCAGCTCGATCCGGCCCTGCCCAACCTCAACCAGACACTGCCGGCGCTTGACCGGCAACTTCAGGCCAGCTTGCGGCAAACCGACGAGCTTGGCCAGACGGAGCTGCAACTGGGGCGCCGCCACGCAGCGAGCCGTTTCAACACACTCAGCCTGAGCCGCGACTTGCAAATCACGCCCTGGTTCAATCTGGCCGCCAGCGCCGGACGTAATGAATATGTCGACTACAGCGAACGCCTGATCGCCTACGGTGTAAAAGACGGCATCACCCTCGGCCTGCGCCTGACGCCCAGCCGCTACCAATACCTGAGCCTGGGCTGGCGCCGCGAACGCTTGCTGACGCAATCTCGCGGCCAGATCGGCCGGGCACGCATCTTCAACTGGGAGGCGGGCCACAAGCTGCGGCTGGAATACCCGGACTGGACAATACGCCTGTCCGGCTACCAAAACCGCTTCTACGGCGACACACTGAATCTGTCCGATCTCTCCGGCGAATTGCCCGACATTGACATCAGCACCGATCAGGCACGCCTGCTGCTGCCGGAAGACAGCCGCAGCATTGGCCTCAACCTCGGCTTTGGCCAGCAATATGCCAGCGACTACAGCCGCACCGCGCGCCTCTATGCCGACGGCGGCATCAGCTACAGCAGCGATAGCGGCGTGGGTTACAACTGGCTGCTGGGCGTGGCCGGCAGTGTGATTGGCAGCGACCACCTGACGGCGTTCATGGGCCGCAGCTGGGGCGGAAGCCAGAATCTGCTCGATACCCGCGCGCTTGGTGTTAAATACAAACTGCATTTCTGAGAGGACTTGATCATGCTTAAACGCACACTGCTACTGCTGGCCACACTGCTCAGCGCCTGCACCACCCTCAACACCAGTGCGCCGAAAGTGGCACTGGAAAAAGAAGCGCAATGGGCATTGCTGCCGATCCTGAACCAGACCGAAACGCCGCAAGCGGGCCTGCGCGCCGAAGCACTGATGGAAGCCAGCCTGCGCAATGCCGGCATCAGCCAGTTGCAGCGTTATCCGGCCCGGCTCAACCAGGAAACCCTGTTTGAGCCGGCAGAACGCAAGATTGCCGACGATGCCAAAGCCTGGGCCAGCCAGCAGGGCTTGCGCTACGGCGTGAGCGGCACGGTAACCGAATGGCGCTACAAGGTGGGCGTGGATGGCGAACCGGCAGTAGGCATGATGCTGCAGATCACCGATCTGAAAAACGGCCAGGTGGTGTGGAGCGGTAGCGGCGGCAAAACCGGCTACAGCCGTGAATCGCTGAGCGGTACGGCGCAGAAATTGTTGAACCAGCTGTTGTCGAGTGCGGGCCTGGAGTGAAAAACGAACTGTGGCAAAGGCTGGCGCCGGCCAGGCATCCCGCCTGGGTCTGGCTCGAGACCGTGGCGCTGACCGGCATCACGATTGGCATTGGTGTTGGCATACGGGCCAGCGACCCCTTGTTTATCCGCGCCGAGTTTCCGTGGACCTGGTTTGCCCCGATGTTGCTGGCGCTGCGTTATGGCGCACTGCCAGGTGTGGCATCGGCAGCACTGATCCTGTTTGCCTGGCTGGCGGCGCTGCGGCTCGGCCTTACCAGCGAAGCCGCGTTTCCCAAGCTGTATTTTCTCGGCGGCCTGCTGCTGACCCTGCTGTGCGGGGAATACAGCGGCCTGTGGCGCACACGCGTGCGGCGCATGCAGGAGGTGAACCGCTACATCGACCACCGGCTGGAAGACCTGACGCAGCGTCTGTATCTGCAACGCCTGTCGCACGACAGGCTGGAACAGAGCCTGATCAACAAGCCCGTCACCCTGCGTGATGCCCTGCTGAAATTGCGCCTGTTTGTGCTGGAACGTGCCCATGGCAACGAGCCACTGCCGGCGGCACAGGAGTTTCTGTCGTTTCTGGCACAGTTCTGCCAGCTGGAAGTGGCCGCATTGCACCCGATGCTGTCGCGCAAGCAGCCCCACGCCGAGCCCGCCGCCAGCATCGGCGGCGCCCAGAACCTGCAGGCAGACGATCCACTGCTGCAATTTGCGCTTGAGAGCCAGATGTTGTCACACGTACAGCACCTGGAGGGCGATCAGGCACAAACCAGCCGCTACCTGCTGGTGGCGCCGATCAAAACCAGCCTGTCGCAGACGCGTGGCCTGCTGGTGGTGGAACGCATGCCGTTTTTTGCGCTGAACGAAGAAACCCTGCAGACGCTGACGGTGCTGATTGCCTATTATGCCGACCACCTGATTGCTGCCGATGCCGCGATCCCGATGCGTGAAATGTTGCCAGACTGCCCGGAGCTGTTTGCCGAAGAGGTGCTGAAACTGGCGCGCATCGAAAAGGACACCGGTATTCCCAGCCATATTGTTGCGCTATCGGTGGGCCGCTCCGGGCGGCAAAAGGATATCTACGCCATGATCAAACGCATGCAGCGCACGCTGGACCTGGTGTGGGAGATGCAAGAGGGCGAGATCAAGATCATGCTGACCCTGATGCCACTGGCCGGCCAGCAGGCGGTGGAGGGTTATCTGGCACGGGTGGAGGCGGCGCTGCAGGATCAGTTCGGCGTCGACTTTGTTGGCGCCCGCATCAAACCGCACCACAGCAGCGTGGGTGTCGGCCATGCACCGCTGCTGGTGCAGGACATTGTTACCACCTGCCGCATCAACAAATAAACCATGCTCAACGCCAAACTGGCCACACTCGCCCTGTCACTGGAAAGCGGTGCACTGGCAACGCTGTTCAGCGACATGCCCAACCAGCAGGTTCTGCTGCTGTTTTTACTCGCACACGCAGGTGCCAGCGTCTGCCTGGCCCTGTTTGCCTGGGCACTGATGCCGGTACAGTATCAGCAGCCACGGCGATGGGCGCTGCTGTTTCTGTTCAGCTTCAGCTTTTTTATCCCGTTCATGGGCCTGGTGGGGCTGTTTGTCGGCATTCTGGTTGCGGCTTATCTGCCCTTGATCCGCCGGGAAAAAGGCTTTGAAACGGTTGCCATTCCAGAGTATGTCAACCTCTCGGGCAATGTAAAAATCCGCTACGACGCCGGCGGCATTCGCGCGCGTCTGCTGGATCAGAATGCCAGCCTCGAATCGCGACTGAAAGCGATGATGGCGATCCAGCAGATGCCGAGCCGGCTTTCCAGCCCGCTGCTGCGGCAAATGCTGACCGACCCGGCTGACGACATCCGGCTGGTGGCGTATGGCATGCTCGATCAGCGCGAGAAGGCCATCAATCACAAAATCACCGAAGAGATGGCCAACCTTGATGACAATGCCTCGCCAGTCGCGCGCCAGACCAGCCTGCGGCATCTGGCCGAGCTGTACTGGGAGCTGGTCTACCAGGGGCTGGT
The DNA here is from genome assembly GCA_030917985.1 of Pseudomonadota bacterium. Taxonomy (GTDB): domain Bacteria; phylum Pseudomonadota; class Gammaproteobacteria; order Burkholderiales; family SCOH01; genus CALMFQ01. The sequence continues at coordinate 6,076 of JAUPTR010000434.1, forward strand.
GCAGGGTGACGTGCGCAAACACGCCATCGGCCAGTCGATGGAATACGTGGCGCAATCGCTGGAACTGACACCGGACGAGCCGGGTTTATGGGTGCTGCAGGGCAAGCTGATCAACGAACTGGGACAGATCAGCGCGGCCGGCATAGCCTTCCAGCGCGCCATTGATCTCGGCTATCCGGCCATCCGGCTGCTGCCCTATCAGGCAGAAATGGCTTTTGTGCAGCGTGATTTCCAGCGTGTGCGCCAGCTATTGAGCGAGATGTCGGCATTCGACAACTCGGAAAAAACCCAGGCACTGGTGAAATTCTGGCGCATGCCCGAAACCAAGGCCGACGAGAGCACCACATGACTTCATTTCCTACCGCATCCGAGGCAGATATCGGCCTGCTGCTGGAAGGCACCTTCCCCTTTGTTTCCGGGGGGGTATCGAGCTGGGTCAACCAGATCATCCGCTCGTTTCCCGAATACACGTTTGCGCTGATTTTTCTCGGCAGCCGCCGCGAGGACTATGGTGAGGCGAAATATCCGCTGCCGGACAATGTGGTACACCTCGAATGCCACTACATGCACGAAGCCAGCACTGCGCCACTGGTGCAGGACATGCGAGGTGATGCGGCCACCTTTGAACAGGTGGCGCAGATGCACCAGTATTTCCGCAGTGCTGCCGGCAATGCACAAGGGCAAGCCGCTTTCGCCAGGCTCACACCCGAATTGCTGGATGGTGGCAAGCTGGATCGGGAAACCTTTCTCTACAGTGAAAAAGCGTGGGATTTCATCAAGCAGAACTATCGCAGCCACTCCACCGACCCGAGTTTTGTCGACTATTTCTGGACCATCCGCGCCATGCATCAACCGATCTGGACGCTGGCAAAAATCGCCGAGAGCATGCCGAGAGTGAAGGTGTTTCACACCATTTCCACCGGGTATGCCGGTTTTCTCGGCGCGATGCTCAAGCGCCGCCGTAACCGGCCACTGGTGCTGTCAGAACACGGCATTTACATCAAGGAACGCAAGATAGATCTGTTCCAGAGCGAGTGGATTTCCGACAACCGCAATGTATTCCAGAAGGACCCGACTGAAATCAGCTATTTCCGTCAGCTGTGGATCCGCTTTTTCGAATCGCTGGGCAAGCTGTGTTACGACGCCGCCGACGACATCATCGCCCTCTACGAAGCCAACCGACTGCGGCAAGTGCAGGACGGCGCCGATGCCAGCCGCACCCGCAACATTCCCAACGGCATCAACCTCAAGGCACTGGCGCCCTTGCGCGATCAGCGCCCGGCGCAGGTACCG
>JAUPTR010000435.1 GCA_030917985.1 Pseudomonadota bacterium
ATGGCTTCGACGATTTCCGGCGTCAGCGTTTTGCCGACGATGCCACGGATGTCGTAGGCCTTGAAAATTTCCTTGGGATAACTGGACATGGGTACTTCTCCTGAGCCATCAATTTGGCCGCCATTCTACACGCACTTATTGTGCATAGCAGCAATGGTATGCAATGTGAATGGCGCGCTGTGGCGCCAAAGCGACACGAGGCAATGTGCGCAGCGTGATCAGAGGTAACGCTGGAAAAAGTGGGTGAGCTTGTTTGGCAGCCACTCCAGATTGCCGGGAAAAGCACCCTGGGCAAAGCCTACGTGGCCGCCCTGTTGCGGAAAGCACAGTTCGACACAGTCGGCGACTTCGTGCTGTTGCGGTAATGCCGCCTCTGGCAGGAAAGGGTCGTTGCGGGCATTGATCACCAGCGTGGGCACGGCAATATTGCGCAGGCCCGGTTTACTGCTGGCACGGCGCCAGTAATCGTTGTGATCGACATAGCCGTGCACCGGCGCGGTAAAAAAACGGTCGAACTCCTTGAAGGAGTTGGCCTTGGAAATGACGTCTGCATCCGCCAGCAGCGGGAAGCGCTGCAGCGTGTTCAGCGCCTTGGGCTTGAGCGTGCGCAGAAATTCGCGGGTGTAAACATGACGATTGATGCCACGATCCAGCACTTCGCCTGCGGCGAGCAGATCGAGCGGGGCGGAGATGCCGGCGGCAGCGGTGATTTTGTCCTGCGCGTGTTGCCCTTGTTCGCCCAGCCATTTCAGCACCTGGTTGCCACCCAGCGATACGCCGCACAACATCAGCGGCGCAGCGGGATGATGGCGGCGTAGCTGGCTGATTATCCATTCAACTTCGGCGGTATCACCCGCGTGGTAGGCGCGCGGCGCGCGGTTTGGTTCGCCGCTGCAGCCGCGGAAATGCGGCACGCAGCCACGCCAGCCGAGTTGCCGTACCCGCGCCATCAGCGCTCGTGCATAATGGCTTTGCGACGAACCCTCCAGCCCGTGCAGCAGCACCATCAGCGGTGCATCATAATCGGCATCAACCCAATCGATATCGATGAAGTCGTGGTCGGGGGTATCCCAGCGCTCCCGGCGATAACCGACCTGCGGTGCCTTGCTGATCAGTGCCGGAATAATGGTCTGCAGATGGCTGCCGGGCAGCCAGCGTGGCGCCCGGTAGTCGAGGTCGTTCATCAGGGCTGCACTGTGGTGTTGGCCGTGGCGCGGTTCAGGTCAGGGTTGGTCACTCGATAAGCCATCACCGTGCCGGGTTCCGGCACTTTCACGCCGGCTTGTGACGCTGCGCGTACACGGCGCATGAAATCATCCAGGCTGGCGAACGGCACCACGGCAATCGGACCGGATTGCGGGCGGAAAAAATCTTCCCAGTGGCCGGCGATCACGAATTTTGGCTTGGCCATGCGCAGGATGTGTTCCGGATAATCCTTGACCTGGTTGAACGAGCCCACACAGAGGATGGCAACATCCACCGGTGCCTGGTCGATCGGGTCAAAGTCCGGAATATGCCCCAAGCCAGGGCTGGAAGCCGTATCCTGATAATAAATACGGAAGGCTATCTTACCGTCAGGATTGAGAAAATCGATCAGGTAGGCAAACACTTCTCCTTCCGGGTAATTGCGGGTGAAGGTCGGCAATGTTTTCAGGTCTGCACTGAGCTTGGCGCTGGAGACCACCTTCATACCCATCAGGTGTGGTGCGTGGTCAGATTCGAGCGGCATGAAACGGAATGCGCGGTTTTTGGCGTAAACCCATTCACCCGGCACCTGGCCAGAGGTGCTCAGATCGTTCATGTCCACCAGCCGAGAGCGCTCAATGCCCGGTGCCAGCAGATGCTTCATGGTCTTGCTGCCATAGAACACCGCTTTCGGTGCACGTTTTTTGGCAATATAGGGCAGGTCCATGGTGTGGTCGTAATGCGAATGGCCCACCAGCACCATTTCCACGTCGCTGATATCTGGCAGGCCTGCCTCGATCAGGTCGGGCTTGACCTTGGCCGGCAACAGTTGTTCCAGCATCGATGGATTGCTGAAAAACGGTGCGGTCATCAACACGTCCTTGCCTCGGCGAATCAAGTGTCCGCCAGCGCCAAGATATTTGATTTCGACCTGATCGGCGTATTGCACGATCGACTCACCCTTGGTGAGCTTTACATCCCTGGCGTTGCCGGCGCAGCCCAGCAGGCCGATTGCAGTGGAGGCAAGCAACAGGTATTTCAACAATTTCATCGTGAGCGTCTCTCAGGGTCGCAGTCAGTTTCCGCTGCTGGCAGGAATGCAGTTTTTGCCCGCACTGGAATGGTTCTAATTTATTTAGGAAGGCATTCACGATCTTGCTGCCTGGCTGCTGGCCCTGATCAGGGCCCAAGCTCCGTCTGCAGTGATCGTCAACGGCTTCTAGTGTTTTAGCTTAAAACCGCGGCCGATGGTAAAGGATAACCCGGTTCGCCCGCAATATGCTGAGATCATGGAGCGGCACAGTGGTTCACTGCACACAGAAAAATTTTGCAGCAGCGGGCGCCGCCGCTGCTGAGAACTTGGTGGGGTTATGCTTCGTCGACAGCCTCAAACTTGCCGGTTTCTGCGTTGCGTTCGAATGCCGAGCCCACTGGCGCCGAGAGGAATGGAATGATGTCCTGATCGTAATTGGCGATGCTGTTGCAGTCGAAAATTTCCAGGTTATCGGGGTTGTCGACATATTCCTGGGTTTCGGTGCCGGAGAAAAAACGCCAGCCACTGTCGCTGTCGAATTCAGCTTCTTCGCGATACATCCAGCTGACTTTTTCGCCATCCACGGTGATTTTGTCAGAGGCGTAGCAGGCACCCAAGCCACGTGCCAGTGGCTGAATGTCGCGAACGTCGATCTTGAAAGCCTTGCCGGTGGGAGTGTCCATGCTTGCCGTGCTCCGGGTAAATGCCCGCTGCCGGGCGGTGGGTATGAAGCGAGTATAAAGAAAAAAGCCCTGATCGCGAGATCAGGGCTTTTTATCTGGGGCGAATGAAGGGGATCGAACCCTCGACACCTGGAGCCACAATCCAGTGCTCTACCAACTGAGCTACATCCGCCACTGAAACTACATATTTTTGGCCTGCCCGACAGGAATCGAACCTGTAACCTACGGCTTAGAAGGCCGTTGCTCTATCCGGTTGAGCTACGGGCAGTTTGCCGGGCTGACCTGCAGCTTGTAAAAGTCATTTTACAATGTGCAGACATTGGTTTCTTTGGTCGGGGCGGTGGGATTCGAACTCACGACCCTCTGCTCCCAAAGCAGATGCGCTACCGGGCTGCGCTACGCCCCGACGTCAAAGAAGGCGAGACTATACGTATTTTCAAATTGCGCGTCAACACTCCTTGAGCAAAGTTGCGCAAAAATGAGAAAATGCCTTTTTTTATCAATGGGCGATGTTTTTGATGTCGCCACATAAACCGCATTGGAAAGGCCCACATCGCAATGAGCGCATCCCTGATCAGTGGCAAGATCGTATCCGAGCAAATTCTTGGTACCGTCGCCGAACGCGTCAAACAACGCCTGGCTGCAGGCAAACGCGCACCGGCGCTGGCCGTGGTGCTGGTGGGGGGGGATCCGGCGTCTTCCATTTATGTGCGCAACAAAAAACTGAAGTGTGAAGCCACCGGTGTGCGTTCGGTCTCTTATGATTTGCCTGACACGACCTCTCAGGAAGAGCTGGTGGCGCTGGTCAAGCATTTGAATGACGATCCGGCAATTGACGGCATCCTGGTGCAGCTGCCGCTGCCGAAACATCTGGATGCCGATGCGGTGATTGAAACCATCCATCCGGAAAAAGATGTCGACGGTTTCCATCCCTACAATATCGGCCGCCTTGCATTAAAAATGCCGCTGCTGCGCCCGTGTACCCCGCGCGGCGTGATGACGCTGCTGGAATCCACCGGCATCGAGCTGAAAGGCAAACACGCGGTGGTGATTGGTGCATCCAATATCGTTGGCCGGCCGATGGCGCTGGAGCTGCTGCTGGCGCGTTGCACTGTTACCGTTTGCCATAGCGCAACCTACGATCTGCCGGGCCAGGTAAAACAGGCGGATATCGTGGTCGCCGGAGTGGGGCGTGCGAAATTTGTGCCGGGTGAATGGATCAAGCCGGGCGCCATCGTGATTGACGTGGGTATCAATCGTCTCGACGACGGCAAGATTTGTGGTGACGTCGATTTTGATTCGGCCAAGGAGGTCGCCGGTTACATCACTCCGGTGCCGGGTGGTGTTGGCCTGATGACTGTGGCGACGCTGATGCAGAATACTGCTGATGCTTGCGACCGCCTGTGTCCATGATCCCGCACAAGCAGTAATTAAAAAAACAGCTCACCGTGGTGAGCTGTTTTTGTTTCTGGCTGTTGAACAGCCCGCTTATTCGGCTTCCTGCTCCACCTGTTGCGCCCAAACCAGCGATTCAACATGGCGGCAGTTGATGTCATTCACCGCCATCTGCATCGATGTGGCGATGTTTTCCAGCTCTTTCGGCGTACCGCTTTCACAGGCATACACCACCTGCAGATACGGATAATACAAGCCTTGCGATTCCAGCAGTGCTTGCTTGATCTCGTCCGGCAGTGTCAGTAGCGAGAGAATTTTCGGCAGCGGTTTGTGGAACAACACATCCAGCAGCGAAAACATGCCGGTGAGGAACAGATTGTTGGCGTGTTGCTTGCCCAGGCGCTCACTGCCGATCAGTTCCAGCATTCGTCCGCGCACCAGCGAATCGTTCAGCAGTGCATATTCCAGGCCGCTGCCTTCGCCGGTTACATACAGCAGCAGCGTCAGCCAGTTGTAGAGCTTGTCGCGGCCGATCACCATCAGCGCCTGCTCTGCCGTTTCGGCCTTGGTGCGCAGGCCGGTCACCGGGCTGTTGGCATAACGCAGCAGTTTGAACAGCACCACCGGATCGCGGCGCAGCGCGTCGGCCAGCTTGCTGTTGTCGGATTCCTGCTTCAGTTTGTTGAGCAGCTCCATGATGCGCATGCGGTCGCCCTGCAGCGGCCGGTCTTCCAGCGCGGCGGTTTTCGATACCACAAACGGTCCGTGAAACAGCTGGATTGGCCGCGAGAAGGGTGAACTGTTGAGCAGCTCGGTAAACTCTTCCTGCAACACTACATTCTTTACAAACGGCTGCAGCGATGGACACACCTGCAATATCTGGTTGACCTTGGGGGATAGCGAAATTTCAGCAGGCTGCGACAAGTCCAGCACGATCCAGTCTGCCCTGGCGTACAAATCCACATCACCCGGCTCGATATGGCCATCAAACTGCAGTGCAAAGCGGATACCGCGATCTTTCAGGCTTTCTGCCTGCTCGATAAACGCCGCCGGCATGGCGCGGCAGGTGCCGATATTCAATTCCACCACCAGTCCGGTGGCCAGTTGCTGCTGCAATATGGCCAATCCCAGGCTGTCCAGCGAGTGCATGGGCAGATAAGCAGAACATAGCCCGAGCATGCGTTCGATGCCGGCTTTCTGCAGGTGTTCGATGAGTGCAGCATCTGCTCCCTTGCCGTTGCCCGGTCGCAGGTTATCGCCAAGCATTGCGTCGAGCAGCGAGAATTCATAACCGACGGTTTTCATCGAACGGTTCAACACCACTTCCCGGTTCAACAAAACCGGCGCTTCGGTGCTGTCATGGCTGATGCTAAATTCGTTAGGCATGGTTGTCTCTACCCGATTCCGAGGTGGGCACCGGCCAGGGCCGGGCACAGGATATTCAAACTTGATATGCCTATCTTAGATGGGGTAGGGGGATTTACAAGGTATAGCGCGGCAGGCAACGGCTGATGCCGCACTTGCAGGATATTCGCCGATGAAGTGATCCAGGCTATCTGCCCACCAGCGTTCTGGCGTGATTGACCGCTGTTGAGGGCTATGGCTGGTTGCCACCTTTGCCGGGATTGATCCCTGGCTGCGCTGCGCTTGCCTGCCGAATCCCCCTGCAATGCACCCCGAAAATGGGCATATCCCGCCAAGCAAGGCGCATCAGCGCATCAGAAAAATATAGAGCACCAGCTTTAATTTTGTTTGTCCTACAATCCTTTTGTCATACAATGGTGCGGTGCCAAATGTCATATTGACGTTGGCCGGAACGACAAGAACAACAGGACAGCATCGGAGAGGTTATGTGGGATGTGATTTGCGACCGGGTGGTGGAATGCCTGGCCGGCCCGGACAGGTGGTCATATATCGCCATTCCGTTCGTGAGCGCGTTTATCGGCTGGGTTACGAACTGGAAAGCGATCAAGCTGACGTTTTATCCAAAAACCTTCTGGGGGATTCCGCCATTTCTGGGCTGGCAGGGGATTGTGCCGCGCAAGGCAGAAAAGATGGCCGGCATGGCCATTGATCTGATCACCAGCAAGTTGCTCAGCATCGACGAAATTTTTGGCCGGATCGATCCGCAAAAGATGGCGGAAGCGATGCGGGCGCCGATGCTGGCGATCGCGCCGAGCCTGATCCACGAGACGATGGAAGAATACGCGCCGAAAATCTGGGAAAGCCTGCCGGCCATGGTGCGCCATCGCATTGTGCAAAGGGCAATGGATGATCTGCCGCAGGTGATTGCCGACATCATTGATGAAATGCGTGTGCGCCCCGCCGAGGTGCTGGATTTGCGGCAAATGGTGATCGACGCCTGCAAGCGTGATCCGGCATTGCTGAACCGCATATTCCAGACCGTCGGCAAAAACGAATTCCGCTTCATCGAGATATCGGGAATCATATTTGGCCTGCCGCTGGGCATCTTGCAGATGTTTGCCTGGTTTTTTGTGCAACCCTGGTGGTTTTTGCCGATTGGTGGCGCACTGGCCGGCGGCTTTACCAACTGGCTGGCAATCCTGATGATCTTCAGCCCCAAACATCCGCGCAAATTCGGCCCGTTTACGCTGCACGGCCTGTTCATGCGCCGCCAGAACGAAGTGGCAGTGGCCTACAGCAAGATGGTGGCCGATGAATTGCTCAATCCGCAGAACATCATCGACGGCATTCTTAAAGGGCCGCTTTCCGACGGCGTGTTCCGCATCATCTCCAAACACGTGAAAACCGCCATCGACAAGGAGGCAGGGCTGGTCAAACCTTTCCTGCAATTCATGATCGGCACCCAGACCTATATCGAGATGAAAAACCGTGCGGTCGACAAGATCATGCTGGAAGTGCCCCGACTACTGAAAAACGTGCACGACTACAGCAAGCAGGCAATGGATATTGAAACCTCCTTGCGCGAAAAACTGATCGACTTGCCGGTGGAAGACTTTGAAGACATGCTGCACCCGGTTTTCAAGGAGGACGAATGGATTCTGGTTGCGCTGGGCACCGCGCTTGGCGGTCTGGTCGGGTTCTTGCAGTGGCATTTCGGCTTCTGACGATCCGGTTGTTTGCGGCTATGCTGGACTGGTATTCGCCAACAAGGACGCAAACATGAAAGGCAATGTCGTCGCAACGCTGCTGGTGCTGTGTGGCCTGCTGGCGCTGGCCAGCAATCTGGGGTTGATCCAGCTGGATATCGTGCAGCTGCTGCGCACCTGGTGGCCGCTGCTGCTGATTGCGCTGGGTGTGGCGCTGTTCGTGATGCCCCGCGACGACGGACGCGGCCGCCACTGAGCGGCGTTTCCCGATTCGGCTGCGGGTGTCATTCGTCAGCTGGTAATTTTCCGGTTTCAGTGTACAGTGGTTCACTCACGGCGTATTCGCCGCTGTGGCACAACCGGAGCCCCCATGTCCAATTCACCCCGCGCCTCATCCGATCTGCAGGGCGCCAGCCGTCTTGCCGTATCGGCCATTATCGGTGTTGCCGATATCCTCGAACATTTCCATCTCAATCTGATGTTGCTCGCTGAGCGCAACGGCCTGCAGCTGCACGATTCGCTGCCGGGCGCAACCCGGCTGGGTTATCGCCTGTTGCGCAAGGTGACGCACGCGGTGGGGCTGGGGGTGGATGGCGTATTTGGCAGGCTGCAGCCCTTGCTGGGTGAGGGCAGCCGCTGGCCTGGGCGCGAAACCGCGCTGGCGGTGCTTAACGGCGTGCTCGGTGATTATCTGCAGGCAAAACATAACCCGCTGGCGATATCCATGCAGTTGCGCCGTGCCGGCCAGTCGCTAACGTTGCAGCGCGAGGCGCTGGCGGCGGCCGTGCCGGATGCCGGCGGCCGGGTATTGCTGCTGATTCACGGCCTGTGCATGAACGACCTGCAATGGAGTAGCGAGCAGCACAACCATGGCACGGCGCTGGCGGCCGAGCTGGGTTATACGCCACTGTTTCTGCACTACAACAGCGGCCTGCATATCTCGATCAACGGCCGCTGCTTGTCTGAGCTGCTGCAGGCGCTGCAGCAACAATGGCCGGTGCCGCTTGAAGAGCTGGTGATTATCGGCCACAGCATGGGCGGGCTGCTGGCACGTAGTGCCTGCCACTACGCGCAGTTGTCGCAGGCATCATGGCTGCCACGCTTATCCAGGCTGGTGTGTATCGCTTCGCCGCATCACGGTGCGCCGCTGGAGCGGGGTGGCAACTGGTTTCACGTGATTACCGATGTCAGCGCGCTGACCCGGCCGTTTTCGCAACTGGGCAAAATCCGCAGCGCAGGCATCACCGATTTGCGTTACGGCAACATCATCGACGAAGACTGGGGCGAACATGATCGTTTTGCCCACGTTGGCGATCAACGCCACCCGGTGCCTTTGCCCGACGGCGTGGCGTGTTATGCCATGGCTGCCACCACTGGCAAGCGTGTTGGCGATCTCAGCGACCGGCTGATCGGTGACGGACTGGTGCCGCTGGCCAGTGCGCTGGGGCAGCACGACGACCCGGCTTTTTGCCTGGATTTTCCGCCCGAGCGGCAATGGACAGGCTACGAGCTGAATCATATCGAAATGCTGCAGCGGCAGGATGTCTACCAGCAGCTGCTGAGCTGGTTGCGATAAGCCTGCAATGAGAATCCACACAGGCTTGCAGCCGGGGCTGCAGGCCTCGCCTGGCTTGCCCTGCAGCGGCATGGCCGATTGGCTGATTCAGCGTATTCGCAATTGCTGCTGTTTGTATCGGCATATGCCGGATTGTTGCAAGTGGCGGATTGACATGGGTTTTTCCCGTTTATCTGCTTGCCGCTTATGGCTGGTTTTGTATGCGTTTGCCATAATATGACCATCCGCTCATCATCGCAGCAATTTTATCGATGATGTGGTAAGCGCATGTCGCGGTATTCTGGCACTGGAATTGGGCGGGCGGTGGCGGTGTCGCTGCTGCTGGCATTGGCGGGCTGTA
>JAUPTR010000436.1 GCA_030917985.1 Pseudomonadota bacterium
CCACTTGCTGGCGCAGGCTGTCTTGTGTGATGTGGGCGACATCCTGGCCGTCGATGAGGATACGGCCGTGTTCAACGTCGTAAAAACGCAGCAGCAAGTTCACCAGCGTCGATTTGCCGGCGCCGGAGCGGCCAACCAGGCCGATTTTTTCGCCGGGGCGGATGGTCAGCGACAGGTGTTCGATCACTGGGCGCTGGCCGCCGTAGGCAAAGCTCACGTCTTCAAAGCGGATTTCGCCGTGGCTGACCTGCAGTGGTTTGGCATCGCTGGCATCGGTGATCGCGATCGGGCGGGCGAGGGTGCTGATGCCATCCTGCACGGTGCCGATCTGTTCAAACAGATTCGACATTTCCCACATCACCCAGTGCGAGATGCCGTTGAGGCGCAGCGCCATCGCCGTGGCCGCCGCTACCGCACCCACGCCAACTGCGCCCTGCACCCACAGCCAGAGGGTGACGCCGGCGGTGCTGGCAATCAGCAACATGCTCAGCGTGTGGTTGACCACTTCAAAGCCGCTCACCAGCCGCATTTGCCGATACACGGTTTGCATGAATTCCTGCATCGCCGCCTTGGTGAAGCCGGCCTCGCGCTGGCCCTGCGAGAACAGTTTGACGGTGCTGATATTGGTGTAGGCATCGGTGATGCGGCCGGTCATCAGGCTGCGGGCGTCGGCCTGTGCCTTGCTGGCTTTGCCCAGACGCGGCACAAAAAACCACAGTGTGGCGCCATACAAGGCCAGCCAGCCAAGAAACGGTGCCATCAGGCTGATATCAAAATGGCCGACCACGGCAGTCATGGTGACGAAATAAATCAGCACGAACACCATGATATCGGTGAGGGTGAGCACGGTGTCGCGCACTGCCAGCGCGGTTTGCATTACCTTGGCCGAGACCCGGCCGGCGAATTCGTCCTGATAGAAACTCATGGTCTGGCCGAGCAGGTGGCGGTGGAAGTTCCAGCGCAGCCGCATCGGGAAGTTGCCGGCCATGCCCTGGTATTTGCACAGCGCCTGCAGCCAGATCAGTAGCGGGCTGGCGAGCAGGATGCCGGCCAGCAGCAACAGATGCTGTTTCTGTGTGGCCCACAACTGGTTCGGCGGCACCTTGGCCAGCCAGTCCACCACCGAGCCGAGCATGCTGAACAGCAGCGCCTCGAAGGCGCCAATGGTGGCGGTCAGCAGCGTCATCGCCAGAATCAGGTGGCGCAAGCCCTTGGTGGCGGCCCACACAAACGGGAAAAAGCCCTTGGGCGGCTGCGGCGGCGGGCCATCGGGGTAGGGATTGACGCGTGATTCAAACCAGTGGAACACGTTTTTTCCTCTTTATGGGCAATGGCCTGCAAGGCAAGCTGGATGCGGGCTGCAGGCCGGCCTGCAGATCAATACCAGGGCGGGCTGCAGGGTAGGTCGGATTTTAATCCGACGCCGTTGCTTGCTCGAGCCACCGCGTCGGGTTGAAACCCGACCTACAACGACCATACTGCTGGCTGATTGTTATTGCTGTTGCAGCAGACTGGCGCCCACCGCCTCGGCCACCTTGATGCCATCCACCCCTGCCGACAAGATACCGCCGGCGTAACCCGCGCCTTCACCCGCCGGATACAGGCCCTTGATGTTGAGGCTCTGGCAATCGTCGCCACGGGTAATGCGCACTGGCGATGAGGTGCGGGTTTCCACGCCGGTGAGTACTGCGTCGTGCATGTAAAAGCCGCGAATCTGCTTGTCGAATGCCGGCAAGGCCTCGCGGATCGCGCTAATCGCGTAATCCGGCAAGCTGGTCGCCAGATCGGTGAGATGCACGCCCGGCTTGTAGGATGGCTCAACCGCGCCGAATTCGGTGGAAGGCTTGCCGGCGACAAAATCGCCCACCAGTTGCCCCGGTGCCTCGTAACTGCCGCCGCCCAGCTCGAAGGCGCGCGATTCCAGCTCGCGTTGCAGGTCCACACCGGCCAGCGGGCCGCCCGGATAATCGGCCGGGGTGATGCCGACGACGATGCCGGCGTTGGCGTTGCGTTCGTTGCGCGAATACTGGCTCATGCCGTTGGTGACCACGCGGTTTGGCTCGGAGGTGGCCGCCACCACCGTGCCGCCCGGGCACATGCAGAAGCTGTAGACCGAACGGCCGTTGCGCGCGTGATGCACCAGCTTGTAGTCGGCCGCGCCCAGCAGCGGATGGCCGGCCGCCGGGCCGAAGCGGGCCTGGTCGACCAGGCTTTGCGGATGCTCGATGCGAAAGCCGATGGAAAAGGGCTTCGCTTCCATGAACACGCCGCGGCGGTGCAGCATTTCGAAGGTGTCGCGCGCGCTGTGGCCCAGGGCCAGCACCACTTGGCTGGCGTCCAGTTGCTCACCGCTGGCCAGCACCAGGCCCTGGACTTGCCCGCCTTCGATGTGCAGATCCACCACACGCTGGCCGAAGCGGATCTCGCCGCCCAGGGCCTCGATGTCGGCACGCATTTTCTCGACCATGCTGACCAGCCGGAAGGTGCCGATGTGCGGTTTGGCGATGAACAGGATCTCGTCCGGCGCGCCGGCCTTGACGAACTCGGTCAGCACCTTGCGCGTGAGGTGGCGCGGGTCGCTGATCTGGCTCCAGAGCTTGCCGTCGCTGAAGGTGCCGGCGCCGCCTTCGCCGAACTGCACGTTCGACTCCGGGTTCAGCTCACGGCGGCGCCAGAGGCCCCAGGTGTCTTGGGTGCGCTCG
>JAUPTR010000437.1 GCA_030917985.1 Pseudomonadota bacterium
AACTTCAATCGCTGGAACAACTGCTGCTGCAACAGTAACACGTGCCGGCACGACTTGATCCCAATGGTGAAATCGACGTTGCCGAGGCGCTCACCGTGCTACGCAGCCTGCGCATGCGCTGGAGTGGCAAGCAGGTTACGCGCAAGGCCAAACGTATTGTGGCCAGCGGCGAGGTACGAGTGATTTACGAGTTCCCTCCCATCCGCCGGGTAATTTCGCTACGCGACCAGGCAGACAAACACCACGGCCACGAACCGACACAGGTCAAGGCACACATCGCCGACATCAGCGCCAGTGGCCTGGGGCTGCTGCTCAAGCCGGGAGAACAATGGGCCAGGATCGGCAGACTGGTTGGCATCAAGCAACCCGATACCCCCTGCTGGTCGGTTGGCATCGTCCGCCGCTTTGCCGCACGCGAAGGGGCGGCGGCCTTAATCGGCGTTCAGGTGCTGGCGGTGAATCCGGAATCGGTGCGGCTGGTGGAAAAAAGCGCCGATTCGAAATGGGAACGCATCACCGAACATGATGTTTACCGCAATATTCTCGCCATCCTGATCCCCGGCCCCGACAACAAATCGTTCAGCCTGCTGACGCCGGGCAAGGTGCTGATGCCCGGCCACGAATACGGCATGGCGCTGGGCAGCCAGACGCAGGAAATCCTGGTGCGCGATCTGCTGGAAGTCGGCTCCGACTTTGCCCTCTACCAGGCAACAACCGCCACACCACACAACCCGATTCCGTCTATATCCAACTGACCGGCAGCCATAAAGCACCACTGTTTTTGCGCTAAATTTGTTAACAACGTCAAGCCTTTGACTTGCCCATCAGGCTGATATTTAATCAGCCGCATAATTCCAAAAAGTGATTACCCGCCATTCCGGAGGGCCAAATCCAGCTGACAACAATACCGGGCCCAGACCGCGAGCACCGGAACAGCACATTCACACGCAAAATCCCAGGAGGAGATCTTCCATGTTTCGACACGCCTTGATTCTGGCGGCTGCAGGTGGCGTTGCCAGCGTTGCACACGCGGCCAGCCATACCGTAGCCAGTAACAACCTTACACCGATCCTGCTGTCTGGCGGCTTTGGCGGCCAGTTTGACATCCGCCCTTTGCTGGCAGGCAACAGCCGCGTGACCCAGGCATCCATCCTGTTCGGGTTTATCGACGATGTTGAACAGTACCGGAAAGTCACCCAGCCCTCTGCCGGCTTTGTGCGTACCGGAGTCGAAACCGTGCTGACACAGCAATATGCAGGCTTCAGCTATACCACCCGCCAGGTGGAGATGCTGCAGACCATCCGCAATCAGATCACCGACATCACCCCGGAGAGCGTCACGCTGACCGTGGCCGGCAGCAGCCGCAGCGGCGGCACACAGGGTAATGCCGGCAATCAGCTGGTGGGTAGCCAAAGCAGCCGCGTTCAGGTGCGCAGCAATTGCCTTGATTACCTGATTGTTGGCAACGCATCGTTGTGCACATTGCAAGAGGTGTTCTACACCCAAACCATCAGCGACTATTACGGAAAAGCCGGTGCCTTTGACGTTACGTTCGACCCACTCGATGCGCTCGCACTGGCAGACCTGAATCTCGATGGCCTGCTTGATTTTAATGGCCAGGTCAACAGCGGTGATCTGCACCTGCAACACGCAACCATGCGCCTGGAAGTGATCATGCAGGCACCTGATAACGGGGTGCCGGAGCCATCACTGCCCGCGCTGCTCGGTATTGGGCTGCTAGCCATGCTGCGACGCGCTCGGGCCAGCTGAGCATTTGCCGCACAACCCACCGGACGGTACCATTGCGCCATGCACTGTACCGTCCTGCTTCCCGGCCTGATCTGGCCAGACCCTGATTTGACCGATATCTATCGCGATCTGCCTTTGCCCAATCTGCAATGGTTGCTGGGGCACGCCAAGCGCACGCCCTGCTCCGACTCGGCCGAACAATGGCTGGCAGGGCAACTGCAATTGCAAACACCGCTGCCCGTTGCACAATTCACCGCGGCACTTGATGGGCTGGATCACGGCCACAACTGGCTGCGAGCCGACCCGGTGCATCTGCAGGTGAATATGGATCAGCTGCTGCTGGTGCCCGGCTCGGCACTGCAGATCAGTGCAGAAGACGCCGATGTATTGACCACCGCCCTCAACCGGCATTTTGCCGAAGATGGCCTGCAGTTTGTTGCACCACATCCGCAGCGCTGGTATGTCCGCCTGACACACACCGCCGCAGTCACGCACACGCCACTGGATCAGGTTGCCGGGCATAACATCAACGATTTTCTGCCACAGGGCACGGATGCGATGCGCTGGCACCAGTGGCTCAACGAAATCCAGATGCTGCTTTACACCCACCCCGCCAACGATGCCCGCGAACAACGCGGATTACCGTTGATCCACAGCGTCTGGTTCTGGGGCGAAGGTTCCGCACAAGCGGTCAGACATTGGCCCTGGCATCACACCTGCGGCAACGAACTGCTGCTGCAAGCACTGGCCAGTTCCGCCAAGGCAAGCTGTGTGCCGCTGCCAGCCCAAGCCACCCAATGGCTACAGCAAACCGGTGGCTCACACAGCCTGACCTGGCTCGACCAGCTGCAACAGGCCGCGCTGTACGGCGATGCTTATGCCTGGCGAGAAGCATTAAAGCAGCTAGACAATGACTGGCTGGCAGCACTCAAGGCACAACTGCAATCGGGGCAAATCCAGCGCCTGACGCTGGTCGTGCCGGGCCAATGTATCGCCGACATCACCAGCAGCAGCCGCTGGAAATTCTGGCGCCGCCCTTTGCCGCTGGCCAACCTCGCCGCCACCATCAGAAACTGAGCCTGCCATGCCACGTATCACTACCCGCGCCTATCAGGACAATATCGCCCGGCAATTGAGCGACACCGGACTCAGCCCCTTGATGGCACGCATTTACGCCGCTCGCGGCGTGATCAGCGAAACCGAGCTGGATACCCGACTGGCGCGGCTGTTGCCCTACCATAGCCTGAAAAACATCGATGCTGCCGCCCGACGCTTGGCTGATGCAGTCCAGCAACAACAAAAGCTGCTGATTGTTGGCGACTATGATTCCGACGGCGCCACCGCCTGCGCCGTGGCGGTCAAAGCGCTGCGGGCTTTTGGTGGTATCGTCGATTTCATCGTCCCCAACCGTTTTGAATATGGCTACGGCCTGACACCGGAAATCGTCGAGCTGGCAGCGCAACTGCAGCCACAGCTGCTGATCACCGTCGACAACGGCATCGCCAGCCTGGCTGGCGTAGCCGAGGCGCAGCGGCGCGGGATGGAAGTGCTGATTACCGATCACCACCTGCCCGGCGACAGCTTGCCGGATGCGCTGATCGTCAATCCCAACCAGCCCGGTTGCGAATTCCCGAGCAAGAATCTGGCCGGCGTGGGTGTCATTTTCTATGTGATGCTGGCGCTGCGCGCCGAACTGCGCCAACGCGGCACATTTGGCGATGGCAATGGCCCGAATCTGGGCGAGCTGCTCGATCTGGTGGCGCTCGGCACCGTTGCCGATGTGGTCAAACTTGATGCCAACAACCGCATTCTGGTCGAGCAAGGCCTGGCGCGGATGCGCGCCGGCAAGGCCAGTGCCGGCATCAAGGCGCTGTTTCAGGTTGCCGGCCGCAGCGAAGCACGTGCTGTCTGCTTCGATCTTGGCTTTGCGCTTGGCCCGCGCCTGAATGCTGCCGGGCGGCTGGATGATATGTCACTCGGCATCGCTTGCCTGTTGGCCGACAACGCTGAACAGGCACTGCAAATTGCCGCCGATCTGGACCGCCTCAACCGCGAGCGACGCGGCATCGAAAGCGGCATGCAGGATGAAGCGCTGGCGCAGCTCGACAGCATCGACGTCGACGACAGCTACAGCCTCAGTCTGTATCGCGAAGACTGGCATCAAGGCGTGATCGGCATCCTTGCTTCACGCATCAAGGACAAACACTTCCGCCCCACCATCGTATTTGCACCGGGCAACGAAGGCGAGCTGAAAGGCTCCGGCCGCTCGATTCCCACGCTGCATCTGCGCGATGCGCTGGATCTGGTTTCCAAGCGCCACCCCGAGCTGATCCTGAAATTTGGTGGACACGCTGCGGCAGCGGGCCTCACCATCCGCGAAACGGATCTGGGCGCATTCCGTCAGGCATTTGAACAGGTCTGCCGCGAATGGCTGGACAGCAGCGCGCTGGAACGCGAAATCGCCACCGATGGCGAACTCGGCAACAAGGAATTACAACTGCAAACCGCAGTAGAACTGGAACAACACGTCTGGGGCCAGGGCTTTCCACAGCCGGCGTTCCGCGGCCGCTTCCGCATTGCCGCACAGCGTGTGGTCGGCGAAAAACATCTCAAGCTGCGGCTGGCCCATGCCGGCCAGCTACTGGATGCGATCCTGTTCCAGCAAAACGAACCGCTGCCGGATGAAGTCGAACTGGTATACCGCCCCAGCGTCAACGAATACCAGGGCAACCGCAGCCTGCAACTGATTGTCGAGCACTGGGCATGAAATCCATCACCTGGGATTATCCCAACCCGCATCTACTGCCACTGACCGTGGACGATCAACATCTGGATGCGATGCGCCATACCAATAATGTGGTGTATCTGGCCTGGGTGGAACAAGTCGCATGGCATCACTCACACCAGCTCGGCCTGAGCTGGGATGATTACGTGCGCCTCGGACACGGCATGGTGGCACGCCGCCACGAACTGGATTACCTCGCCCCCACGGTTGCCGGCGATCAACTGCTACTGGCCACCTGGATTATCAGCGCGGATCGTTTATCCATCACCCGCGCCTATCAGTTTGTACGCCAGTCCGATCACAAAACCGTGTTTCGTGGCACCACCCGCTGGGTCTGCGTCGACCTCGAAAGCGGCCGCCCGCGGCGCCTGCCGGCTGAATTCGAGCACGCCTATCAACGTGCGCTGGTACCGCCAGAGGCAACACCGGACACGCGCTGAACAAAAAAATCCCGATATAGCAGTTATATCGTTTTACAAATGCCAATAGCACACATATAATGCGCGTCTTCTGAGGAGAGGTGGCAGAGTGGTCGAATGTACCTGACTCGAAATCAGGCGTAGGGCAACCCCCTACCGTGGGTTCGAATCCCACCCTCTCCGCCAGAAGCCAAACAACTAAGCCATGAATTTTCATGGCTTTTTTGTTTTCCGCTTCTGTAGAACTGAGGCTGGCAACAATCTTTTGGGCGACACCCTCTGTTGCCACATCCGGAAACATATCTTTTGATGAGTGCAGGCCTTATGAACGCGCATTCATCCTTTTTTTCGAACAAACGCTCCACATTAATCTGATTTTTCTTACTGCAAAGCAGCGCTATGCTGCAACTACGATTTTCTTTCGCAAGGAAAGCACATGAAAAAAGCATTTTCACTGATGGCGCTGGTATTGACCCTCAGCCTGGGGCTGGGTTCGGTTGATGCCGAGGCAAAGCGCCTGGGGGGCGGCAAGTCCAGTGGCATGCAACGCCAAAGTACGATGATGGACAAAACACCGACTACGCCGGCACAAGCGCCGATGGCCAGCAACAGTATGGCGGCCAAATCGCCGGCTGCGGCACCCGCTGCCGCAGCGCCTGCCAAACGTTCGTGGATGGGGCCGATTGCCGGCTTGGCGGCGGGTCTGGGATTGGCTGCACTGGCTTCACATTTCGGTTTTGGTGACGAGTTGGCGAATATGCTGATGATCGGCTTGCTTGTGATGGCAGTGCTGGCGGTGGTTGGGTTCTTCATGCGCAAGCGTGCGCTGGCAGCTCAAACCCCGGCCATGGCAGGCGCCGGCGCAACAGGCAATGGCATGAATTACGCTGGCAGTGCGGCGCAACAGCATGCACAGGCGCAACACCGTGTTGAAGTGCCGATGCCGGCAAGCAGCGGCACGGGTATCGGGGCGGGTATCGGTGCCGGCCTGACCGAAGCCCGGAACGAAGAGACAGCAATTCCGGCCGGCTTTGATGTTGCGGGTTTTGTGCGCAGCGCCAAGGTGCATTTCATCCGTCTACAAGCGGCCAACGACGAACGCAATCTGGACGATATCCGTGAGTTCACCACTCCGGAGATGTTTGCCGAAATCAAGATGGATATGGCTGAACGTGGCAATGCATGTCAGCAAACCGATGTGTTGACAGTTGAGGCTGTTGTGCTGGAAGTGGTGGATGATGCAACGCGGCAGGTTGCCAGCGTGCGTTTCAGCGGCACCCTGCGTGAAGACAACAAGCCTCAGGCCGAGACCTTTGACGAGGTATGGCACCTGATCAAGCCGCACAACGGCAGCAGTGGCTGGTTGCTGGCAGGCATTCAGCAGACGATTCAACACTAAATCACGGCTCAGAAAAAGAAAGCGACCCGATTCTGCTCGGGTCGCTTTTTTATTGCCCGGCCAGCCAGCCCCCACTACCGCGAAAATATGGTCGTAGGCCGGGCTGAAGTCCGACCTGCAAATACCGCCTCTTTTCGCGCCAGTCCCCGCCCCACCGCCCTCTCCTCTTTCTTCAGATCAAACAGCAACACAATCTGCACGCAGCATTTTTTTCATACCAAGCAGCGCTGATAAACCTCGCACCGGGCAATTTCGGAAGTTCTTGCATCTGCTGTCTATACTGGATTTCGCTGCTTCAACCTTGGCAGCAAACAGGGTTTTCCGACTCCGTATTTCTGTGCCCAGGCTGCCCTGCCAAGGCAGCACCAAGAGGATGGATATGAAGAACAAGACTCAACCCACCAGCAAAGAACTGGTGATGCAGGAAACGGACATTATCGTGTCCAAAACCGATACCAAGGGCCGCCTGACCTACGGCAACGAGAAGTTCATCGAGTTTTCCGGGTTTGCCGAGGCTGATCTGCTCGGCCAGCAGCACAACATCGTGCGCCATCCTGATATGCCGCGCGGCATCTTCAAGTTTCTCTGGGACAACATCAGCCAGGGGAAAGAGCTGTTTGCCTATGTCAAAAACATGTCAAAGGACGGCAGCTTTTACTGGGTGATGGCCAATGTCACCCCGGATTACGACGCCAGCGGCAAGATCGTTGGCTATTTCTCGGTGCGGCGGGCGGTCAGCCGCAGTGCGATCCAGACAATCGACAACCTCTACCGGCAAATGCTGGAAGCCGAGAAACAGGCCGGCGCACGTGATGCCTGCGACGCATCGCTGAATCTGCTGACACAAATCCTGCAAGAGAAAGGCATGACGTATGAACAATTCATTCTCTCTGTCTAAATCGCATCTGCTGCAAGTATTGCTGCCGCTGGCCGTTGCGCTGGCGTGGGTGTGGCTGCATTACGGGCTGGACTGGCTGGTGCCGCTGTGCCTGATTGCCTCGGGTGTGTTGCTGCTGCGACCATTGCCGATAGGCAAGGTGGCTGATCCTCGCCTGCAGCGGCTGCAACAGGTGATGGAAGAAGTGGCCGATGGCAAGCTCGGCAGCCGCATCACCCACATTGGCGATATCGACCTGACCGGCAAGCTGTGCTGGAATCTGAACAACATGCTGGATCAACTGGAAGCGTGTTTCCGCGAACAGCAAACCGTGCTTGCCAACGCAAGCCAGGAGCGCTATTTCCGCAAGGCCCAGCCTGTGGGGCTGCATGGCATGTTCAAGGATGCACTGCAACGCACCAACACCTCGATTTCGATGCTGGAGCACAACGCGCAGCAGGCACTGGCCACACAGCAACGTGAAAAGCAGGCACAGGATGAAATCGAAGCACTGGTTAGCGGCGCAGTAAATGGCGACTTCAGCCAGCGCCTGTCGGAAGAAGGCAAGCAGGGCTTTTTCCTGCAACTGGCAACCGACCTCAACAGCCTCTCCGCCACCACCGGCAAGGGCCTGGAAGACGTTGCACGGGTGCTGAACGCGATAGCCAACGGTGATCTGAGTCACCGCATCACTTCCGAATATCACGGCATTTTTGGTCAACTCAAAAACAGCACCAACACTACGGTGGAATACCTGCACCACGTCGTCGAACTTGAAACCGCGCGCCTGGTCAGCGCTGCCGCACACGGCGACTTCAGCCAGCGTATCGACGAAGCCGGCAAGAGCGGCTTCTTCCTGCAGCTGACGCGCGACCTGAACCAGCTGTGCAGCACCACACAAACCAGCCTGAGCGATGTGGCGCGGGTGCTGGATGGCGTAACACAAGGCGATCTGACGCTGCATGTGGAAGCAGAATACGAAGGCATCTTCGATCAGCTGAAACAAAGCATCAACGCCACCGTTAGCCACCTGCACCAGCTAGTGGAACAAATCAAGGAAGCGGTCGAAACCATCAACACCGCAGCACGAGAAATTGCTGCCGGCAACCAGAACCTGTCGCAACGCACAGAATCACAAGCAGCCAGCCTGGAAGAAACTGCCAGCAGCATGGAAGAACTTACCGGCACAGTGAAACAGAATGCCGACAACGCACGTATGGCCAACCAGCTGGCACACGGCGCATCGGAGATTGCGCTGAAGGGCGGCAGCGTAGTGGGCCAGGTAGTAGAAACAATGGACGCCATCAACGGCTCGGCACACAAAATCGTTGACATCATTTCAGTGATCGACGGCATCGCCTTCCAGACCAATATTCTGGCACTGAATGCTGCAGTAGAAGCTGCCCGAGCCGGAGAGCAAGGACGCGGCTTCGCCGTGGTGGCCAGCGAGGTGCGCAATCTGGCGCAACGTTCTGCCAGCGCGGCGAAAGAGATCAAACACCTGATCGACGACTCGGTGCACAAGGTGGAAAGCGGCAGCAAGCTGGTCGGCAGTGCCGGCCATACCATGAGCGAAATTGTCGGCGCGGTAAAACGCGTCACAGACATCATGGGAGAAGTCGCCACTGCCAGCGGAGAACAGAGTGCGGGCATTGATCAGGTCAACACCACAGTCTCACAGCTCGACGAAATGACCCAGCAAAATGCCGCACTGGTAGAACAAGCCGCAGCCGCAGCCGAAAGCCTGGAAGAACAGGCGCAGAACCTCGCCGCATCAGTATCAGTGTTCCGCCTCAAGCACGGCGGGCCGCGTCGTGCACTGCAAAGCCCTGCCAGAGCGGCCCCCAGCCCGGCCGCCAGGGCAATACCAGCGCGCCCTGCAGCCCGGCTGCCTGCCATCGCCGAAAAAGACGATGAATGGGAAGAATTCTGAGGCAGCAGCCTGTTGCACACCACGCCCATCCAGCAACGGATGGGCGTTTTTATCTGTAGCATGATTGCCGCCAGCGCCGCAGTCTTCTACCATGAGCGCCGACTGCCGCCCCCTGCGGCGCAAATCCATTAAAAACAAGGAGTCATACTTTGGCCGGTTCCAGCCTGTTAGCACTGATTGACGATATCGCCACCATCCTCGACGACGTGGCAGTGATGACAAAAGTGGCGGCAAAAAAAACCGCCGGCGTACTCGGCGACGATCTGGCGCTGAATGCACAGCAGGTATCCGGCGTGCGTGCCGAACGCGAACTGCCGGTGGTGTGGGCCGTTGCCAAGGGCTCGTTCCGCAACAAACTGATTCTGGTACCGGCAGCACTGCTGATCAGCGCCATTGCACCGTGGCTGATCACCCCGCTCCTGATGCTGGGTGGCGCGTTTCTGTGTTTTGAAGGCTTTGAAAAGCTGGCGCACAAATATCTGCACAGCGCAGAAGAAGACGCCGCCGCACATCAGGCCGAACTCAACGCACTGGCCAACCCCGATATTGACCTGGTGGCCTTCGAGCAAGAAAAGATCAAGGGCGCAATCCGCACCGATTTCATCCTCTCAGCCGAAATCATCGTCATCGCACTGGGCACGGTAAAAGACGCCGCATTTGCCAGCCAGGTGAGCGTAGTGGCCGGCATCGCAGTGATCATGACGATTGGCGTTTACGGACTGGTAGCGGGCATTGTCAAACTCGACGACGCCGGTTACTACCTGCTGCAAACACAAAACCGCATCAATCAGGCAGTGGGCCGCGGCCTGTTGAAACTCGCACCACACCTGATGAAATCGCTGGCCGTGGTCGGCACCGCAGCAATGTTTCTGGTCGGCGGCGGCATACTGCTACACGGCCTGCCCCTGGCGCACGACCTGTTGCACAACGCCGAACATGCCGCCGCCAGCGTACCAGCAATCGGCGGCCTGCTCGCCGCCCTCACCCCAAGCCTGATCAACGCCACTGCAGGCGTACTCGCCGGCGCACTGGTGCTCGCCGGCGTCACCCTCGTGGGCAAACTGTTTGGCAAAACACACGGAAAAGCCGCCTAAGGCAGCACAGATTTATTCGGCACGCAGAATGAAGCGCAAGAAGCACGGCGCAGAGAACTGGAGAAACCGCGACCACCGTTTCTGTGCCGCTGCTGCGGCGCCCCCATACGGGTGGCACGAAGGCGGATTCTGCCGGCACGTCAGTCCCAAGGGCGCAGCACCGGTTTGGCCGATGACATGAACGTGCAAGCCATTGGCCAAGCCACGGGCAGTGGCAGAGCACGGAACCCGGCGCCAAACTGAGCACACCCCGCCGGCACTGCCACGCCACCCAAACGCCCATCGCAGCCGGGTTGACCCGCGCAGCCACGAAGGCACAAAAAAAAAGCCCTGCACACCGCCACCAGAGCGGGCTACAGGCAAGGCTGCAGACCAATACCAGAGCCACTGCTGGTCATGTTACCCCGGAACCGAAACAAGGGAAAACCGGGGAAGGGCTAACGTAGAAGTGAGCGGCCTGCGCGGCTTTTCGCGCAGGTCCGCTCGACTGCCGGGTTGGGCGAAGGCGCTTGCAAGGGCAAGGAAAAGCAAACCCCTACAAAAGTCGGCGCTGGCGAGACGGCGCCGACCATAGCCGATAGTTATTTGCGCTCAATGTTTGCCGTTAATACGCACTGATTTCCGTGAAATTCTGCCGAAGCCCATCCTTGATTGATTGCTTCTTTTTTGTACCAATCCTTAACCGAGTCGACGACTTGAAGTTCGGCGCTGCATTTGGGCTTAGGTTAGGCACGTCTAAGTTGCGACTAAC
>JAUPTR010000438.1 GCA_030917985.1 Pseudomonadota bacterium
GTTACGCGGTGGTTGTTACCACCTGCTGCACTGGGGCGATCCGCAACAGCCCAAACTGTTGCTGCTGCATGGCTGGATGGACGAGGCGATTTCATTCCAGTTCGTGGTGGATGCGCTGAGCCCGGACTGGCACATCATTGCCCCGGACTGGCGGGGTTTTGGCCAAAGCGAATGGAATCGCGAGAGTTATTATTTTCCCGATTATCTGGCCGATCTGGATCAGTTGCTGGATCACTATTCACCACAGCAACCGGTATCGCTGGTGGGGCACAGCATGGGTGGCATTGTTGCCTGCCTGTACGCCGGTGTGCGCCCGGAGCGTGTCAGCAAACTGGTCAGCATTGAAGGATTCGGCCTGGCCGCCACCCAGCCGGAACAAGCCCCAGCCCGGCTCAAGCGCTGGCTGGATGAGCAGCGCCAGCCACAAACCTTTCATACCCACGGTGATCTGGCGACAATCGCCCAGCGGCTACGCAAGAACAATCCACGACTGAGCGACGATCAGGCACAATTTCTCGCACCCTGGCTGGCTCAGCAAACCGGGCATGGCGCCATCTACCGCGCCGACCCGCGCCACAAGCTGGTTAACCCGGTGCTGTATCGACTGGAAGAAGCCAAGGCCTGCTGGCGTGCCATCACCGCCCCCACGCTGTGGGTGCAGTCTGAAGCACCTTTCCTGCAAGCCATGCTCAAAGAGATGCCCGAGCAAACCGCCGAGCGCAAAGCCTGTTTTGCCCAACTACAGGAAGCGGTGATCAGCGACAGCGGCCACATGCTGCACCACGATCAGCCACAGGCGCTGGCGGCTGCGCTTCAGGCATTTCTGCACGCCTGACGCAGGAGAATCTGGCCTGCGGCGATGGTGACAAGCGGTTTTCAGCCTGCAGGATTGAGAAGCGCCTGGCGCACCTGCTCCAGCGCACCGGGATCATCCAGCGTGGTCAGATCGCCCGGATCGCGCCCTTCCGCCAGTGCCTGTATCGAGCGGCGCAACAGTTTGCCGGAGCGGGTTTTTGGCAGCAGCGCCACAAAATGGATTTTTGCCGGGCGTGCAATGGCGCCGAGCTGCTGATCCACGGTGGCCATCAGCGCTTTCTCCAGCGCCTGGTGGCCAGTGGCATCCGCCACACTGGCCGCATCCTTCGCCACCACAAATGCCGCCACCACCTGCCCCTTCAGCTCATCGGCCACCCCGACAACGGCCACTTCCGCAACGCCTGCGTGGCTGGACAAGGCTTCTTCGATTTCTCTCGTACCAAGACGGTGGCCGGCCACATTGATCACATCGTCGGCACGACCGAGGATGAAGTAATAACCGTCGGCATCACGGCGTGCCCAGTCAAAGCTGGAGTACACCTGCTGATGAAAATTGCTGAAATAGGTTTTGACGAAACGTGCATCGTCACCCCACACCGTAGACAGACAGCCGGGCGGCAACGGCGGCTTGATCACCAGCACGCCTTTTTCCTCGTCGGCCACCGGTTCGCCACTGGCTTCGTGCAGTAATTTGACGTTGAAGCCGTAAACCGGCTTGCCCGGCGAGCCAAATTTTTTCGGCAGCGGTTCGATGCCGGGTTGCGCCGACAGAATCGGCCAGCCGGTTTCGGTCTGCCAATAATTGTCGATCACATCCACCCGCAGTGCATCGCTGATCCAGCGTGCGGTCGGCTCATCCAGCGGCTCGCCGGCCAGATACAGCGATTTCAGGCTGGAGACATCGTGCCGCATCAGGCAGGCCGGGTCCTGCTTTTTCAGCACGCGAATGGCAGTCGGACTGCTGAACATCACCCTGACCTGGTATTGCTCGACAATTTTCCACCAGATCGCGGCATCCGGCCGCACCGGCGTGCCTTCGTAGATGATGCTGGTCATGCCCGCCAGCAAAGGGCCGTAAACGATATAAGAATGGCCGACCACCCAGCCGATATCCGAGGTGGTGAACATGCAGTCCCCTGCCTGCCCGCCGTAGATGTACTGCATCGACGTGGCCAGCGCCACGGCGTAACCGCCGGTATCACGCTGCACGCCTTTGGGTTTGCCGGTGGTGCCCGAGGTATAAAGGATGTAGGAGGGATGGCTCGACTCGACCCATTCCACGTCGACCGAGGCCTGCAGATGCTGCTCACGCAAGGTGGCGTAATCCAGATCACGGCCAGGCACGCGCTGCAGGTTCTGATCAATGCCGCGATCAACAATGATCACGCTTTGCGGCGGGTGTTGCGCCAGCTTCAGCGCCTCATCCACCAGCGGCTTGTAGTGGATTGCCTTGCCACCGCGCATGCCGGCATCGGCGGTAAACAGCACTTTCGGCCGGGCGTCGTCAATGCGGCTGGCCAGGCTGTGTGAGGCAAAACCGCCGAACACCACCGAGTGAATTGCCCCGAGGCGGGCGCAAGCCAGCATGGCGAAAATCGCCTCGGCAATCATCGGCATATAAATGATGACGCGCTCACCCTTGCCTACGCCCTGCGCCCGCAACACGGCAGCACAGCGGTTGACCTCGGCGTGCAACTGGCGATAGCTGTAGCTGGTTTCCTGCCCGGTTTCGGTGGAGATATACACCAGCGCCGGCTGATCCGGGCGCTGCAGCAAATGGCGATCAACCGCGTTGAAACACAGATTGGTGGTGCCATCCACAAACCAGCGGGCAAATGGTGGCTGGCTGAAATCCAGCACGCGTGAAAAGGGCTGCTGCCAGACAATACGCTGCGCCTGCTCGGCCCAGAATACTTCAGGTTGCTCGATGGAAAGCCGATGGCTGTCGGCGTAGCTTGCTTGGGGCATGATTCTCTCTCCGGGCTCGTTCTTATCGGTGATTGCAGTGTGAACACGCAATAACCTTATTGATATCAGCGTTTTTACTGATTCCGGGAAAAATATTCTGATGCCGGCCATCAGCGCCTTGAATGGAGCGTGGCGGCAGCAGTTCAGGCGTCGGTTTCCGCCACCGGCAGATAATGCTGCAATTGCTGGCGCACCAGTGCGAACGCATCGGGCAAGGCCGCCATCGGCTCGATC
>JAUPTR010000439.1 GCA_030917985.1 Pseudomonadota bacterium
TCTGGATGCCGGCCTTGGTGTGCGGGTGAGTGAGGATGTAAAACTTGTTGGTTTTCACCGCGTTGATCACATCGCTGGCCACCTGCTGCGGCTCGATGCCGTTCTGCACGGCTTTCATGATGCTCATGCCGGTCATCACGCTCACCTTGTCGATCTTGGTGAAATCGGTGCGCTGATCGGCTTCGCGGTGACGTTCGGCCTCGGCGATGCGGGTTTTGACCCAGCCCGGACACAATACCGACACGTTGATTTTGGCTTTACGCAGCGTCAGGTCGTGATGCAGGCCTTCGGATAACGTCACCACGCCAAACTTGCTGACGTTGTACGCCGCCAGCGCCGGCTCGGACAGCAGGCCGGCAATCGATGCGGTGTTGACGATATGGCCCTCTTCGCCCTTCTCCAGCATGCGCGGGATGAAGGCGCGCAGGCCGTTGGTCACGCCGTACAGGTTCACGCCCATCACCCATTCCCAGTCTTTCTGGGTGGTTTCCCACGCTGATTTGGCCAATGCCACACCGGCGTTGTTGATCAGCAGATGGACATTGCCGAAACGCTCGAAAGCGGCGTCGGCCAGGGCCTGTACCGAGCTTTCGCTGGATACGTCGGTGCGCAGGCCGATCACTTCGGCGCCGGTGCCGGCCAGTTCTTCCACGGTGGCGTTGAGCTTGTCGGCATCGATATCGGCCAGCACCAGCTTCATGCCTTCTGCCGCGGCGGCAATGGCGATGGCTTTACCGATGCCTTCGGCACCACCGGTGATCACAGCAACTTTGCCTTTGAGGTCTTGCATTTTTGTCTCCAGATTGTGAAATTCGGGTTGCCGCCCATTCGGCAACAACGCTGTTTTTGCTCCCTCCCCTGCCAGGCACAACCGCGAAAATATGGTCGTAGGTCGGACTTCAGTCCGACGCAGTCGCTTGCATTCGGCACCGCGTCGGACTGAAGTCCGACCTACGAAGGCCGCAAATCTTCGCGCTAGTGCACCTTCGGGAAGGCATTAATTTGTGCCGGCATTGCCGCCGACGTCAGTTCAGGGCCTCCACTCGCACCGGCACGCCGTTGAGCGCGGCGACGCCGCACACCGGATCGAGCAATTGGTCATCGGTCAAATCGTTGATGCTGGCGCCGGGGATGTTGCGCGCCACGCTCAGCCGCGCACCGGGCCGGTGGTGGCCCCAGCCGTGCGGCAGGCTCACCGTGCCCGGCATCATGTCGGCACTGGCGCAAACTTCGATATCGACACTGCCAACGCGCGACGTCACCCGCACCGGCTGGCCGTCGAACAGCTGGCGCTGCGCCAGGTCGTCCGGGTGCATCAGCAAGGCCGTGCGTTGCGGGCCTTTGGTCAGGCGGTGGCTGTTGTGCATCCACGAATTGTTGCTACGCACGTGGCGGCGGCCGATCAGCAGCAGTTGGCCGGCGGCCGGCGTTGCCAGCAATTCGGCACGGGCGGCGTCGATGGAGGCTTTGACTGGCTCGGGCAGCAGGTGGATTTTTTTATCGGCGGTGAACAGCCGCTCGGGGAACGACGGCGTCAGCGGGCCGAGGTCAACGCCGCTGGGGTTGGCCTTGAGCTTGGCCAGCGAGAGCTGCGTCTCGGTCGCCATGCCCCACGGCCCCATCTGCAGGCCGAAGTCGAGCATCATCTCCGGGCTGGGTGCAGGCTTGGGAGCTACGCCCAGCTTGGCTGCCAGCCGTTCGCCTAGTTGTGTAAGTATTTCCCAGTCGTGTTTCGCGCCGTCCGGTTTCGGCAACACCGCCTCGCTGTAGCGCGCGTAGTTGCGCACTGCGAAGATGTTGAAAATCATGTCGAAATGGTCGTGCTCCAGCGGCGTGGTGGTTGGCAGGATCACGTCGGCGTATTGGCTGGTTTCGTTCAGATACACATCCAGCGACACCATGAAATCCAGTTGCTGCAGCGCCTGCTCCAGCTGCCGGCCATTCGGCGTCGATAGCACCGGGTTGCCGGCGATACACACCAGCGCCTTGATCTGGCCTTCGCCGGGCGTGAGCATTTCTTCTGCCATCACCGCCACCGGCAATTCGCCATTGGCCTCGGGCCGGCCACTGACGCGGCTTTTGACGCGGCCATAGCTGCCGGGCTTGGAGCCGGGCGCGCCCAGCAGATCCAGCGCCGGTTTGGTGGCCAACGAGCCGCCAAGGGCATCCAGATTGCCCGTAACAATGTTCAACACCTGAATCGCCCACTGGCAAATGGTGCCGTGGATTTGTGTCGAGCAGCCCATGCGGCCATAAGCCACGGCGCGCGGCGCAGCGGCGAAATCGCGGGCGATGGTTTTGATCGCGTCGGCGTTGATGCCGGTTTGTGCGGCGACCGCTTCGGGCGTGAATGGCGCCACCAGCTCGCGGATAGCATCCAGCGGCCGATCCAGCATGACTTGCAGCCTGCCGGGCTTGGTCAGCCCTTCGGCAAACAACACGTTCAGCAGCGCCAGCAGCAATGCGGCATCGCTGCCGGGGCGGATGAAGTGATGCACATCGGCGACCTGTGCGGTTTCGGTGCGGCGCGGGTCGATCACCACCAGCTTGCCACCGCGTGCCTGCAGCGCCTTGATACGTTTGGCTACGTCCGGCACCGTCATCAGGCTACCGTTGGAGGCAATCGGATTGGCGCCGAGCATCAGGAAATAATCGGTATGGTCGATATCGGGAATCGGCACCAGCAACTGGTGGCCGTACATCCAGTACACCATCAGCTGGTGCGGCAACTGATC
>JAUPTR010000440.1 GCA_030917985.1 Pseudomonadota bacterium
GCGCATCGGCGCTCATGCCAAAGCCGGCCAACTCGGCGTAAATCGTTGCGCCGCGATTTTTTGCGTGTTCGTATTCTTCCAGCACCAGCACGCCGGCACCTTCGCCCAGCACAAAGCCGTCACGACCGACATCCCACGGACGGCTGGCAGCGGCAGGATCGTCATTACGCGTGCTGAGCGCACGTGCGGCGGCAAAGCCACCCATGGCCAAAGCGCAGACTGTGGATTCACTGCCGCCGGCGATCATCACATCCACATCGCCATATTCGATCAGCCGCCCTGCTTCGCCAATACAGTGCGCAGCCGTGGTACAGGCACTCACCAAAGCATAGTTGGGGCCGCGATAGCCATACATGATGGAAATCTGGCCTGCGATCATATTGATGATCGAACCGGGAATAAAAAACGGCGAAATCTTTTTTGGCCCGCTGGCAAGAATGGTCGAGTAGGTATCCTCGATCATCGGCAAACCGCCAATACCGGAGCCAATCATGACGCCGATCCTGTCCTTGTCCAGAGCTGAATCTTCCAGCCCGGCATCACGGATCGCCTGCATGCCGGCAGCTACGCCGAAATGAATGAAGGTATCCAGACGGCGCGCTTCTTTCGGATTGAAATATGCGGCAACATCGAAATCCCTCACCTCTCCCGCTATCTGCGAGGGGTACTGACTGACGTCGAATTTGCTCACTCGGGTGATGCCGGATTTGCCGGCAACGATATTGGCCCAGCCATCAGCAACCGTATTGCCAACCGGTGCGAGATGCCCAAGGCCAGTGACGACTACTCTGCGTCTGGACAAGGTCGTTTCACCTATTTCGGGATCAAAACGGGGAGATTCCGCGCCGGCGGGCAGTCAGGCCCGCACGCCGGTCAGCGGATTAGTTGGAGTTAGCGGTGATGTAATCAATCGCTTGTTGAACATTGGTGATTTTTTCGGCTTCTTCATCCGGAATTTCCAGATTGAATTCTTCTTCCAGCGCCATAACCAGTTCAACTGTATCCAGCGAATCAGCACCCAAATCATCGACGAACGAGGAATCGTTCTTCACTTCTGCCTCGTTTACACCCAGTTGTTCAGCGACGATTTTTTTTACACGCTGTTCGATGTTTTCCATTTTCTAACCCATGCCTTTCATAAGGATTTTTCAAAAAAGCCACGGCATTGTACCAAAATCGGTTTCAACGTGGCGTGTGGTGATACTTGCCGCCCCCTTCGGGGATCAGCCCATATACATGCCGCCATTGACGTGCAGCGTCTGCCCCGTCAGATAAGCGGCCCGGTCGCTGGCCAGAAACGCCACGGCATCGGCGATATGTTGCGGTTCGCCAAGCTTGCCCAGCGGGATCTGCACCAGCAGCTGTTGCTTGTATTCTTCCGCCAGACCCTTGGTCATGTCGGTATCGATAAAACCCGGTGCGACACAGTTAACCGTAATATTGCGACTGCCTACCTCGCGCGCCAGAGACTTGGTGAAACCCATGATCCCTGCCTTGGCAGCCGCATAATTGGCCTGTCCGGCACTGCCCATGGCACCGACGACCGAAGCGATACTGATGATGCGCCCCCAGCGCCCCTTCATCATGCCGCGCAGCACAGCCTTGGACAGGCGGAACACCGGCTTCAGGTTGGTATCCATGATGGCATCCCAATCCTCGTCTTTCATGCGCATCAGCAACTGATCACGGGTGATACCGGCATTGTTGACCAGAATCTGGATATCGCCAAATTCCTTGGCAATCTCTGCCAGCACTGTGTCCAGTTGCGCGGCATCGGTCACATTCAACATCAGACCCTTGCCCTGCGCTCCGGCATTCGCCAGATACTGGCTGATTGCGGCAGCGCCCGCCTCGCTGGTTGCAGTTCCTAGAACCGTTGCCCCCTGTCGGGCCAGTTCCAGCGCGATCGCCTGTCCGATTCCGCGGGATGCGCCGGTTACCAGCGCCACTTTGCCTTGCAGACTCATGTCCCCGCTCCCTTCAGCTCATCACGCAGCTGCATCAACGCAGCCATATCCACCAGTGCCGGACTGCGTACATCGCTGCTGATACGTTTGCCCAAACCGGCCAATACTTTGCCCGGACCACATTCCGCGACAATTTGAATTCCCGTGGCAGCCATCTGCTGTACGGTCTCTACCCAGCGCACAGGGCTGTACAACTGCCGTACCAATGCATCGCGAATCTGCTCTGGCTCGTTATAGCTGTTAACGTCGGCATTATGCAGCACCGGAATCTGTGGCGCCTGAATCAATACTTGCTGCAGGCGCTGCTGTAACTGTTCGGCGGCGGGCAACATCAACGCACAGTGCGACGGCACGCTAACCGGCAATAACAAGGCGCGCTTCGCCCCTCTGGCCTTGCAAACCTCAATGCCGCGCTCCACGGCTGTTCGATGGCCGGCAATCACCACCTGTCCGGGCGAATTGAAATTCACCGGTGCCAATACTTGCCCCTGCGCTGCCTCTGCACAAGCCTGCTGCAGCGGCTCTCCGTCCAGGCCAAGAATGGCCGCCATCGCCCCCTCGCCCGCTGCCACTGCGTTCTGCATGGCCTCTGCACGAAACCGAACCAGTGCCACGGCATCGGAGAAAGCCAGCGAACCCGCCGCAACCAAGGCGCTGTATTCACCCAGGCTATGGCCTGCCAGCAAAGCCGGCACCGGACCACCCAACGCCTGCCAGACACGATAAGTGGCAACACCGGCGGCCAGCATCAGTGGCTGGGTATTGACGGTCTGGTTCAACACCGCTTCCGGGCCATCCAGCAACATTTTCCACAAATCAAAACCGAGTACCGATGAAGCCTCGGCAAAGGTCGACTGCACTTCGGCAGAATCGGGAAAACCCGCCATCATGTTCAGCGACTGCGAACCCTGACCAGGAAAAACAAAAGCAAAGGAAGTTGTCATGTTGGCTTAATCGAAATGGCGCGAAATTGTCGCAAACAAATATGAAATTCTTGTTTCGCTGTCGATCGCGGCTAGCGAATTCGGCAGTAATGTAGCCCAAACATTGACATCAGGCCACTCGGAAACACCCTTATTTCCAGTTAACAAGTGTTTTCCGAAAAAAATACAACACTTTTCATATCCAGCGCAGCAGAACCGAACCCCAGGCAAAACCCCCTCCAATTCCCTCTAGCATCAGGGTATCTCCCGGCTGTACGCGCCCGTCGCGCACTGCC
>JAUPTR010000056.1 GCA_030917985.1 Pseudomonadota bacterium
GGTACGGACCAATTCGCCCGGCCTGGCGGCATCGTAGAGAATCAACGGATGCAGGTTGCCATCACCGGCATGAAAAACGTTGATACACGGCAGGCCATATTCCTGCGATAACTCGGCAATCCGCTGCAACACCCGCCCCAGGTGTTTACGCGGAATAGTGCCATCCATGCAGTAATAATCCGGCGACAGGCGCCCGGCGGCAGGAAACGCATTCTTGCGCCCGGACCAGAGCTTGAGCCGCTCGGCCTCGCTTTGCGACACGCGAACATCACCGGCACCGCTGGCACGCAGTATTTCGGTGACACGGGCAATTTCGTCGGCGACCTCTTCCGGCGTGCCGTCGGCCTCGGCCAGCAAAATCGCAGCGGCATCCAGCGGATAACCGGCGTGGACAAAATCCTCCACCGCACGCGTGGTCGGGCCATCCATCAGCTCCAGCCCGGCCGGGATAATGCCGGCGGCAATGATATTGGCGACCGCATCACCTGCCGCCGTCACCTCGGCAAACGCTGCCATCACCACCTGCGCCAGCTGCGGCTTCGGCAGCAATTTGACGGTGATTTCGGTAACAATGCCGAGCAGGCCTTCCGAGCCGATCATCAACGCCAGCAGATCAAAACCGGGGCTATCCAGCGCCTGCGAGCCGATTTCCAGCACATCGCCAGCCATGGTGATCACGCGCAGGCGCAGAATATTGTGCAGCGTCAGTCCGTATTTCAGGCAATGCACACCGCCAGCGTTTTCGGCAACGTTGCCGCCAATCGAGCAGGCAATCTGGCTGGAAGGATCGGGCGCGTAATACAAGCCATACGGCGCAGCAGCCTCAGAAATGGCCAGATTGCGCACGCCAGGCTGCACCGTGGCAGTTCGCGCAAGTGGATCAAGGTGAATGATCTGGCGCAATTTCGCCAGCACCAGCAACACACCGTTGGCCTGCGGCAGTGCGCCGCCAGACAAGCCCGTGCCGGCACCCCGTGGCACCAGTGGCACCCGGTATTCGCGGCAGAGGCGCAACACCGCCAGCACTTGCGATTCGGTTTCCGGCAGCGCCACCGCCAGTGGCAATTGGCGATACGCAGCCAGACCATCACATTCGTAAGGGTGCAGCGCCTCGGCGTCGCTCAGCAAACCGCCTGCCGGCAGCTCGGCCGCCAGCAGCGCCAGAAACTGCAGGCGTTGCGAAGGCGACAGCTCAACGGTGTTCGGCATGGTCCAGTCACTCCGCTACAGCAAATCAACAGCAAAGCCAAAACCAAACAGCACCAGCAGAATCAGCCCCAACAGAAACAGGACGTCCGACACCCGCTCCAGAAATGCCGCCATTTTTCCGGCGCGCATCGAGATGAATGAACACACCGCGCTGATCAGGAAAAACACGCTGTTGGCAGCCATCGCCAGATCCATCAGGCCGGTGCCGCTACGCAGTTTGATCAGCTTGGCCAACGCCATCACCACCAGACAAACGCCAGCCATCAGCGCCGACGTGGGCAGGATATGGTTGGAAGGGCTGGCATTGGCGGCAGCGCTGCTGGCGGCCGCTTGTGTTGTTGAGTGCGAGGCCGGCAAGGTTGCGGCGTTGGCAACAATGTCTTTCTTGAATACGTTGGGTGGGGGTTGTGCCATGGTCTGCCTGCCTGTATCTGCCGGGTTTGCCCCAATTACTGCGGGTGCAGGGCCGGCCTATATTGCTCATCACTGCCAAAAGCAGCAATGACGGTTAAGTTCTATAACCAGAATAGACAATAGCGGCAAATTATTGGCCCCACCAATTGCAATAGCCGCGACACGATTACCCATCGGAAGGAAAAACATGGCTGAGCTGCCCGAAGATCTCGACCCGCAGGAAACCCGCGAATGGCTGGAAGCACTGGAAGGCGTGATCGCCGCCGAAGGCCCGCAGCGCGCCCACTACCTGATCGAAAAGCTGGTCGACAAGGCGCGCCGCCGTGGTGCCTGGCTGCCGTTTCACGCCACCACCGCCTACCAGAACACCATTCCGCTGCTGCGCGAGACCAAATCACCGGGCAACCACGAACTGGAACGCAAGATCCGCAGCTATATACGCTGGAACGCGCTGGCGATGGTGGTGCAGGCCAACAAGTTGACTTCCGAGCTGGGCGGGCACATTGCCAGCTTCGCTTCTGCCGCCACGCTCTACGACGTTGGCTTCAACCACTTCTTCCACGCCCCGACCGAGAATCACGGCGGCGATCTGCTTTACATTCAGGGCCACTCTGCGCCCGGCATCTACGCCCGCGCCTTTCTCGAAGGCCGTTTGAGCGAAGAAGACCTGCACAACTTCCGCCAGGAAGTCGATACCAAAGGTTTGTCGTCGTACCCGCACCCGTGGCTGATGCCGGACTTCTGGCAGTTTCCTACCGTATCGATGGGCCTCGGCCCGCTGATGGCGATTTATCAGGCGCGCTTCATGAAATACCTGGCCGACCGTGGCCTGGCCGATACCGCCAATCGCAAGGTATGGTGCTTCTGCGGCGACGGCGAAATGGACGAGCCGGAATCGCTTGGCGCGATTGGTCTGGCGGCGCGCGAAGGGCTGGATAACCTGATTTTTGTCGTCAACTGCAATCTGCAGCGGCTGGACGGCCCGGTGCGTGGCAACAGCAAGATCATTCAGGAGCTGGAAGGCGATTTCCGCGGCGCCGGCTGGAACGTAATCAAGGCCATCTGGGGCTCGAAATGGGATTCGCTGCTGGCCATGGACGAACACGGCCTGCTGCGCAAACGCATGGAAGAATGCGTCGATGGTGAATACCAGAAGTTCAAGGCCAAAGGCGGCGCCTATACCCGCGAGCATTTCTTCGGCAAATATCCGGAGCTGCTGGCAATGGTGGCAAACATGTCGGACGCCGAAATCAGCGCACTGAATCGCGGCGGCCACGATCCGCACAAGGTTTACGCCGCCTACTGGGAAGCCACCCACAACGCCAACGGCCGGCCGACGGTAATCCTGGCCAAAACCATCAAGGGTTACGGCATGGGCAAGATGGGCCAGGCGCTGAACATTGCCCACCAGCAGAAAAAACTCGACGAGCAGACGCTGAAAGACTTCCGCGACCGCTTCAACATCCCGATTTCCGACAACGACATTGCCGAGGCACCGTTTTACAAACCTGCCGACGACAGCCCGGAAATGCGCTACATGCTGGAACGCCGCGCCGCGCTCGGCGGCTTTCTGCCGCAGCGCAAGCCGGTAACCGCGCCATTGCAGGTGCCGGGATTACATGTGTTCGACGCACTGCTGAAATCCAGCGAAGACCGCGAACTCTCCACCACCATGGCCTTTGTGCGCATGCTCAACACGCTGCTGAAAGACAAGTCGCTCGGCGCGCATATCGTGCCGATTGTGCCGGATGAATCGCGCACCTTCGGCATGGAAGGCATGTTCCGCCAGCTCGGTATCTGGTCATCGGTTGGCCAATTGTACGACCCGGAAGATGCCGATCAGCTGATGTTCTACAAGGAAAGCAAGCAGGGGCAGATCCTGCAGGAAGGCATCAACGAGCCGGGCGCGATGTCGAGCTGGATTGCCGCCGCCACCAGCTACGCCAACCACGGCGTGCCGATGATTCCGTTCTACATCTACTACTCGATGTTCGGCTTCCAGCGCGTCGGCGATCTGGCCTGGGCCGCTGGCGACCAGCGTGCGCGTGGCTTCATGATTGGCGGCACCGCCGGCCGCACCACGCTCGCCGGCGAAGGCCTGCAGCATCAGGACGGCCACAGCCACATCCAGGCGGGGCTGATCCCCAACTGCGTCAGTTACGACCCGACCTTTGCCCACGAGCTGGCGGTAATCGTGCAGGACGGCCTGCGCCGCATGTACGTGGACCAAGAAAACATTTTCTACTACATCACCGTGATGAACGAGGCCTACAGCCATCCAGGACTGCAGGAAGGCACACAGGCGGGCATCCTCAAGGGCTTGTATCTGCTGAAGCCGGGGCTGGATGCGGAGCACAAGGTACATCTGCTGGGCAGCGGCACCATCCTGCGCGAAGTGATTGCTGCCGCCGATCTGCTGCGTGACGACTATGGCGTGTCCGCCGATATCTGGAGCGCCACCAGTTTCAACGAACTGCGCCGTGACGGCCAGGCCTGCAGCCGCTGGAACATGCTGCACCCGGAGGCCGAGCCACAGGTGCCGTACATCACCGAGCTGTTCAGCGGCAAACAGGGGCCGTTCATCGCCGCCACCGACTACGTGCGCGCCTACGCCGATCAGGTACGCGAATTCGTGCCGGGCCGTTACGTGGTGCTCGGCACAGA
>JAUPTR010000057.1 GCA_030917985.1 Pseudomonadota bacterium
CCTTGCTCTGATTGCTAATCAGCAAATCTACCAAGGCAGGATCCAGGTGCTTGCCTTTGAGTTGTTGCAGATTTTCTACTGCAGCTTCAATCGTCCACGCGGGCTTGTAACAGCGCGCATGGGTTAATGCGTCGAAGACATCTGCAACGGCGACGATGCGGGCATATATGTGGATTTCTTTGCCGCGCAGGCCTTGCGGATATCCGCTGCCATCGTATTTTTCATGGTGTTGATAGGCAATAATGGCGGCCGCACGCAGGATTGGGCGTTCCGAGCCATTCAGCAGATGAAAACCGATGTCGGGGTGGCGTTGCATCTCTGTCCATTCATCGGCAGTCAGTTTGCCGGGTTTGAGTAGAATGGCGTCGGGGGTGGCGATTTTGCCGATATCGTGCATTGGTGCCGCACGGCGGATCAGTTCTGCTTCTTCTTCATCCAGTCCATGTGTAATCGCCAGCATGTAAGATAGCTCCGACATGCGGCGTATATGGTTGCCGGTTTCCGGGGAGCGTGATTCTACTACCTCACCGAGGCGATGGATCAACTCGGACTGGGTGTCGAAAATTTCCCGGTTGAGATACATGTTCTCGAATGCGAGTGAGACGCTGGTGGAAAATATGTCCAGTAGCTTGACGTCCAGATCGTCCAGCTGGCGCAAGCCTTTCATGTACAGCAGGTTGATTTTGCCTTGTTTGGTCGGGTAATAACCGACAAAGCAGTCTTGCTCGAAGACGGCGTGTTGTTGCTCCAGTGCATGCGAAAAGCTCTCGCGGATATCGTCGGGAATGCCGTGGCTGTTATCGATAGTGCCGATGCTGGCAAGGATTTCAATGTCCGGGTTGTCGCCGTTGCGCAGGGCGGTAATGCCTTGCAGTCGCACCATCATGCTGCACTCGTCGAGTCTAAGCAGTGATACGACCTGCTGCAGCAGGCCGCAGGCCAGTTGTTGTAAAGAGCGCTGTTCAAATACCCGCGCCGAGGCTTCTATGACACGCTCCAGACCCTCGCGAAAGCGCTCCTGATAACGGCGTGCTTCTTCCACCTTCATGATGTCGCGATACGAGCGCAATGCCGAGTAGGTGGTGGTGAAAAGTTTGCGGCGGGTGAGTTCGGTTTTTTCCTTGTAATCGTTAATGTCATAATCAACGATGACTTTTTCTTCCGGTGCCTGTCCGGGCTGGCCGGTGCGCAGCACAATGCGGGTAAACTGGTTGCCAAGGTGTTCGCGTAACCACTTCACGACTTGCAGGCCGGCGTCGTCGGTTTCCATTACTACATCCAGATACATCAGCGCTATGTCCTGCTGTTGCGACAACATCTCGCGGGCCTCTGCACCGCTATAGGCGTGCAAAAACTCGACCGGGCGGCCATCCATCTGAAAGCCGGCCAGTGCCAGTTCTGTTGCGGCATGCACGTCGGCTACATCGTCGACGATCAGGATTTTCCAGCCAGGCTGGGCGGTGGCCTCTTCCTCGGCAAATTGCAGATCGTCATCAAACATGGTTATCTCTGGCTGATATGCCCTTGGCGAGGGCAGGTTGTGTCAAGTATTCGGGCGGCGTAGTACATCTATCATGCTAGCCGAGCCAATCATGATTCGCCAACCGTGGGGGCTGATCCTTTTCATCATTCGGCTTGCCCGGCTTTGTTTTCCGACTAAACAAACCTAAAACTAAGTATGAATTTTTCTGACTCTTGTCTCTCATGTCGCTGCCAACCCGGCTGACCCGTTCTGAGGGAGGTCCCTATCGGCAATGGCTGCTGGCGGCATTATGGTTGATGGTGGTGTGCCTGCTTGCCCTGGCTGTTTTCAACTGGCAGCAGGAGAATGCCAGGCGCAGCCTGCGGCAGGAAGCCATTCTGAAACAGTCGGGTGACGATATCGGCAGCCGTTTGGTGCGGCTGGAGCGCACTATGCAGCTGCTGGCGCCGGAAGGCGATCCGGCTGCTGTCTCCGCCGATCAGCGCAATCGACTTTTGCTCGCTGCCAATGGCAGTCAGGGTGATATCGTCTGGCTGGCTTGGCTGGATCCGTCCGGCAATCTCGCCTTGGGCTGGCCTCCCGGTGTGGGCCAGCAGATGTCCAATGATGATTTGCTGTCTGCCGCCACGCGAAGGCGCCCTTTCCTTTCATTGCGGCTTGCGCCCATGCCGGGTGCTCAGCCATCTGATCCGGCCCAGATACTCATCGCCCGCATCGTCCGGCTACCGGATGGTCGCGTAAATGGACTGCAAGTGGCTGGGTTTAGTCTTGATTTCTTGTCGCGAACCGATGTCAGGCTTGAGGGGCAGGAGCGGGGCGATATCATGCTGCTGGCCGAAGATGGCGCACCGCTGCTGCAGAGCAAAAAAAGCGGTGATGCGGGCTTTTTCGCCCGGCTGCTTACCTATCAGCGTGGCCTGCCCTCCGGCTCATCAATGTGGATTGAAGACAAGGAGGGGCTCTCTGGCGGGCGGCGCGTGTTGTTGCACCAGTTGGCCGATTATCCGCTGACACTGGTGTTACTGCCCGCTGCGGTATGGTCAATGGATATCCCGCTTGCTGTGGCAGTGCCCGTTCTGGGTGTTTTGCTGATTCTCCTGTTGCTGCTCTGGTTGCGCCGTGGCGGCCGGGCGCAGGGCGATAGTGAACAACTGCTGTTGACGCAATTTACCGTCGATCACAATGACGATATGGTTTTCTGGGTGGATGCGGATGGCCGTTTTCGCTATGTCAACGAATCGGCAACGCGCCATCTTGGCTACAGCCGCGAGCAGCTGCTGCAAATGTCCGTGCCACAGATTGACCCAGCGTTTGGCCTTGCCATCTATCTGCAGTTTTTCCAGCGTTTGCGCAAAGAGCGCTCGATCACCATCGAATCCACATTGCGATCCAGCTCGGGCGAGATATTCCCGGTTGAAATCGTTGCCAACTACATGAACCTGTCCGGGTGCGAATTCAATTGCGCCATCGTGCGCAATATTTCGGCTCGCCAAGCCGATCAGGCGCGCCTGCAGCAAACCTCACAGCAGCTGATGCTGGCCTTGCAGGCGATGCGTGCCGGCCTGTGGGAATGGCAGCCGGGTAGTAATCAGGTGAGCTGGGATGAGCAACACTGTCGTTTGTATGGCCTGGCGGTATCGAGCAGGATGCTGACGCTGGAGCAATGGCTGGCCATGGTGGCGGTGGGAGATCGCGAACGTTTGCGCGCAGAGCTGCAGACAGCATTACTGCGCAGGCAGGAGCTGAATCTCGAGTGTGAGCTGGATCTGCCCAGTGGCGAGGCACGTTTTCTGCGTATTTGCGGCAAGCTGGAGAATTCGGACACAGACGCGCCACGGTGTCTTGTGGGTTTGAGTATTGATATCACCGCAGCGCGCCAGGCAGAAAAGCTGGTGCGCACCATCTCGCGGTTCAGTGATCGGGTGAAGGGGGAGGGATTTTTCCGTAGTTTTATTGAAGAGCTGGGCCGCTTCTTGCGCTGCCGCTGCCTGTTGCTGGCAGAGCTGGTGCCCGCCGGAGAGGGAGAGCCCGCCAGCTTGCGCACGCTTGCTGTCAGTGAGGGGCAGCAATTGCAGGATAACTATTGCCTGCCCTTGATCAATACCGCTGCGGCAGACGTATTGGCGCGTGGCCTCGGCATTTATCCGGAGCGGGTGCAGGTGCTGTTTCCGGCTGATCCACTATTGAGCCGCCTGCAGGCGCAGAGCTACGTCGGCCTGAGCCTTCAGGGGGCGCATGGAGGCGGATTGGGCGTATTGCTGTGTATTCACGACAAACCCATGCGTGACGTACAGGGCGTGCATTCGCTGCTGAGCATTTTTGCCACCCGCCTGGGGGCCGAGCTGGAGCGGGCGCACATTGATGCAGCAATGACCGCACAGCGGGCGTATCTCGATCATCTGCTGCTGCACGCGCCGGTGATCATTTGCCGTATTGATGCGGCGGGCAAGATCGTCGACATCAATCAGGCGGTGCAGGCTGTCACCGGCCATCTGGCGCAAGACTTGATTGGCGAGCCATGGGCGGCCATCTTTGGCCCTCGAGGGCAGCAGGCGCATAACCGGGGCTTGTTGCTCAATCCGCAGCGCCGCGTATTGTCGAATCTGGAATTGGTCACCCTCAGCCGTAACGGCCAGCCACGTACGCTGATGTGGAATGCGACGCAACGCCTGGATGACAATGGCCAGTTGCTGGATGTGGTGGCGGTGGGGGTGGATGTGAGCGCCCGCATCAGTGCTGAATCCGAAGTGCGGGCGTTGAATGCGCAACTGGAGCAGCGTGTAACCGAGCGTACCGAACAATTGCAGCAGGCGATACATGAGCTGGAATCATTCAGTTATTCGGTATCGCATGATTTGCGCGCGCCGCTACGCAGCATTTCCGGTTTCTGCGGCATGTTGATTGAAGACCATGCCGCTCAGCTGGATGCGCAGGGGCAGGATTTTCTGTTGCGCATCGGCCGCTCGGCTGAGCGCATGGGGGTGTTGATCGACGATTTGTTGGGCCTGTCGCACGTAAGCCGCCAGAATCTGCGGCGCTGCGAATGTGATCTGGCCTTGCTGGTGCGTCATGCCTGGAGCGAATTGAGCGCGGCCCAGCCGCAGCGGCAGATCGAGCTGGCGTGTGAAGAGCCTTTGCCGGCCAATGCTGATCCGGGTTTATTGCAGATCGTTTTCGACAATCTGTTGCGTAATGCCTGGAAATTTACCGCACGCAAGGCCGCTGCTCATGTGCAGGTGGGCAGGATGGAGCAGGATGGGGTGCAGGTCTATTTTGTGCGGGATGACGGTGCCGGTTTTGATATGGCCTATTCAGCACGTTTGTTTGGTGCATTCCAGCGTCTGCACGATGCTGCGGATTTTGAAGGCACCGGCATTGGCCTGGCGATTGTCCAGCGCATCATTCACCGCCATGGTGGCCGTATCTGGGCCGAAGGTGTGGTGGATGAGGGCGCCTGTTTCTACTTTACCCTGCCTGATTCATCCACCGCCCAATAAACAGGCAGACGCGGCAAGTGGCTGTTATTGCTCGCCTCTGCCGATTGATCCCGTCGCTCTCCACATTATTATCCACAGAAATTGTGCACAGACTGGCAGAGTCGCGGGCTTGGCCGGGCCGCTGCGGGCGCGCCCGCCAGGGGCGTCTGCACCAGATCAATGCGGTTTGCTTCATGACCGCACCAAAGTCGGGTGTTATTTTGGTGCGTGTGATGGCCGGTGATTGGCATGTGACTGAATCCAAGGCTTTTTGTTCGCATGGCACGACCCTTGCATGGTAGTTCGGCAGAAGCTGGAGAACCCAATGCAAACCGTAAAATCCACCTGTTGTTATTGCGGCGTCGGCTGTGGCGTGCTGATCAGCACCGAAGCCGGCCGTATCGTTGATGTAAAGGGTGACCCCGATCATCCGGCCAACTTTGGTCGCCTGTGCACCAAAGGCTCGACGCTGCACCTGACCGCCCTGCCCGATGCACGTCTGCTGGCGCCGCAGCGCCGCGCCAGTCGTGATGAACCGCTGTTGCCTGCAAGCTGGGATGACACGCTGGAGCAACTGGCGGATCAATTCGCCGAAACCATACTTGCCCACGGCCCCGATAGCGTCGGCTTTTATATTTCCGGGCAATTGCTGACCGAGGACTATTACGTCTTCAACAAGCTGGCCAAGGGCCTGATCCAGACCAATAACGTCGATACCAACTCGCGGCTGTGCATGTCGAGCGCGGTGGTGGGCTACAAAACCACGCTCGGCGCCGATTCGCCGCCCGCCTGTTACGACGACGTGAATTTTGCCGAGACGCTGTTCATTGCCGGCTCGAACACCGCTTATGCTCACCCGATCCTGTTTCGCCGTATCGAGCAGGCGAAAAAGGATCGCCCCGAGATGAAGGTGATCGTGGTTGACCCGCGCAGCACCGACACTGCCGCGTTTGCCGACCTGCATCTGCCGATTCTGCCTGGCACCGATGTGGCGCTGTTCAACGGCATGCTGCACATCCTGCTGTGGGAAGGCATGGTCGACCAAGGCTATATTCGCGCCCACACCGAGGGCTTTGATGCACTCAAGGCCACCGTGCGTGACTATACCCCGGCACTGG
The DNA here is from genome assembly GCA_030917985.1 of Pseudomonadota bacterium. Lineage (GTDB taxonomy): Bacteria > Pseudomonadota > Gammaproteobacteria > Burkholderiales > SCOH01 > CALMFQ01. The sequence goes on from JAUPTR010000057.1 coordinate 6,078, forward strand.
TGGCGGACATTTGCGGCATTCCCGAGGCCGACCTGATTCAGGCCGCGCACTGGTTTGGTGCTTCAAACGCCACGCTTAGCCTGTATTGCATGGGCCTGAACCAATCCAGCTGCGGCACCGATAAAAACGCAGCCTTGATCAACCTGCATCTGGCCACCGGCCAGATCGGCAAACCCGGTGCCGGGCCGTTCAGCCTTACCGGGCAGCCGAATGCGATGGGCGGGCGCGAGGTCGGTGGGCTGGCAACGCTGCTGTCTGGCCATCGTGATCTGGCCAATGCCGAACATCGTGCCGAAGTGGCCAAACTGTGGGGCATCGATACCGTGCCGGCGACACCCGGCAAATCAGCGGTGGAAATGTTCAACGCCGTGCGCGAAGGCGAAATCAAGCTGCTGTGGATTGCCTGCACCAACCCGGCACAGTCGATGCCCAACGCCAACATTGTGCGCGAAGCCTTGCAGAAGGCCGAGCTGGTAGTGGTGCAAGAAGCCTACGCCCAGACTGACACCACCGCCTATGCCGACGTGTTGTTGCCCGCCAGCAGCTGGGGCGAAAAAGAAGGCACGGTGACCAACTCCGAGCGGCGCATCACCCATGTTCGGCCAGCCGTGCCGGCACCGGGCGAGGCGCGCAACGATTGGGAAATTGTCGTCGACTTTGCCCGCCGGCTGGAAAAACGCCTGCGCCCCGGCCAGCCCAGCCTGTTCGCCTACGAACAGGTGGAGCAGGTGTTTGACGAACACAAGGCCACCACTGCTGGCCGCGATCTGGACATCACCGGCCTCAGCTATGCGCTGCTGGATACCCAGGGGCCACAGCAGTGGCCGTTCCCAGCCGGTGCCAGCGCTGGCAAAGTGCGCCTGTATGAAGACGGCGTGTTTCCCACCTGCAGCGGCAAGGCCAAATTCGCCAATATCAAATACGAGCCGGTGGCCGAGAACATCGACGCCCGTTATCCCTTGCACCTGACCACCGGCCGCCTGCGTGACCAGTGGCACGGCATGAGCCGCACCGGCACCTTGGGCCGCTTGTTCGGTCATGTGCGCGAGCCTGCCTTGCACATGCACCCGCAAGACATGGCGCGGCGCTTGATTGCCGAGGGCGATCTGGTGCACATCACCAGCAAGCATGGCTCCATCCTCGCGCCGGTGCAGGCCAGCACCGAAGTGGGCTTGAGCCAGGTATTTCTGCCCATGCACTGGGGCGA
>JAUPTR010000058.1 GCA_030917985.1 Pseudomonadota bacterium
CCCGGCCAGCCACTGGCCGACCGGCAACAGCAGCAGCGCGTGGCTGGCCAGCCGTAGCGCCAGGTTCAGATCATGCAGCACCACCAGCGCGGCGCGCGGGCCTTGTTGCTGCCAGTGGCGCAGTTGTTGTTGCAGCGCCTGCTGGTGCGCCGGGTCGAGGTGATTGCTGGGTTCATCCAGCAACAGCAGGGGTGCATCCTGCGCCAGCACCATTGCCAGCGCCACGCGCTGACGTTCGCCGCCAGACAGGCTGCGCACATCGCGTTGCGCCAGATCGGCCACGTCCATCTGCGCCAGCGCGGCGTGGGCGATGGCCAGATCGGCGGGCGAATCCCAGTTGCCGCCGTGGGCAAAACGCCCGAGCAACACGGTTTGCAGCACCGACAGGCCGAATACGTCGGACTGGTGTTGCGGCAGGTAGGCGCGACGTGCTGCCTGCTCGGCTGCAGACCAATCCTGTAGCGGCTTGCCGGCCAGGCTGCAGGCCCCGCCAGATGGCGCTTGCAGGCCTGCCAGTGTGCGCAGCAGGGTGCTCTTGCCGCTGCCGTTGCGGCCCAGCAGGCACCAGACCTGCCCGGCCTGAATCTGTAGATCGAGGCTGCGTATCAGAGGCCGCGTGCCAATGCTGATATCAAGCTGGCGCAGTTCAAGCATGGCGGCGCTCGCGGGCCAGTTGCAGCAAAAACAGCGGTACGCCGATCAGCGCGGTTAGCACGCCCACCGGCAGTTGCTGCGGTACCAGCACGGTGCGCGCCAGGGTATCGGCCAGCAGCAGAAAACTGCCACCCGCCAGCGCGCAAGCCGGCAACAGCAGGCGCTGATCGTTGCCGAGCGCCATGCGGCAGGCGTGCGGCACAATCAGGCCGACAAAGCCGATGCTGCCGGCAGTGGTGACCGAGGTGGCGGCCAGCAGCGCGGCAATCACAAACAGATTGCGGCGCAAGGGCGCGACATTCACACCGAGCGACGTCGCCAGTGTTGGCCCCAGTGCCAGCACATTCAGCGAGCGCGCCTGGCGCAGCGCCCAGAGCAGGGCCAGCAGCAACAGGGCGCCGGGCCACCAGCGCCATTCGGCGCCGCCAAGGTCGCCCATCAGCCAGAACACCATGCTGCGCAACTGTCCGTCTGGCGCCAGCGCCAGCAGCAAGGTAACCAGCGCCCCCCAGCCAGCCGACAGCACTACGCCGGTCAGCAGCAGCCTTGGGCTGTGGTCCGCCAGGCGCTCGCTGGCGAGCAGATCGCGCCGGGCAAACAGGGCCACCAGCGCCATCGATACGAGTGCCCCGGCAAATGCGGCGGCGTCGATCATCCAGGCGGCCGCCGCCAGCAGCATCGCCAGCAGTGCGCCCACCGCCGAGCCGCCGGACAAGCCCAGAATATAAGGATCAGCCAGCGGATTGCGCAGCAGCAATTGCATCAGCGCGCCAGACAAGGCCAGCGAGCCGCCGGTGACAAAAGCCAGCCAGCCGCGTTCCAGCCGCAGTTGCAACACGCTGTGGCTGATCGAGGGCTGACTGGTGAAAAAATCCTGCCACAGGCCCGGCAGCGAGATGCTGACCGAGCCCATGAGCAAAGCCAGCAACAGCGCCAGCCCGGCCAGCAACAGCAGGGTTGTCAGCAGCAGGGCAAAGCGGCGCGGTGTGGCAAGAGCGTGCATCGACGTTATCAATAGCGGTAGTTGAGGCTGACAAACAGATTGCGGCGTGGCGTGGCGTAGTCCTTGGCCAGTTCGTATTGCTTGTCGAGGCTGTTTTCCAGCGTAGCCGCCAGTTGCAGACGCTTGTCGATATCGTAGCTGGCGTTCAGGTTGAGCAGGCCATAACCCGGCAGAACCTCGTTGTTGGCTGCGTCGTTGTAACGCTTGCTGCTGCCCAGTAGCGTTGCACCAGCGGCAAATTGTTGCCATTGCTGGCTGATGCCGATGGCGCCGTGGCGCTTGGCGCGGCGTGCCAGTTGTTTGCCATTGCTGTCGTCCTGCGGGTTTTGCCAGTCGCCCGAGGCTTGTAGCTTGAGGCTGCCAAACTGGCGGTTATAGTGCACGGTGACGCCTTCCAGCGTGGCGTTTTTCACGTTGGCGGCACAGCCCCATGGATAGCCGGGCGTGCTGCACGGGCTTTGATAATCGATCAGGTTCTTCACCCGGTTGCGATAGGCGGTGACGCCGGCTTCGGTTTGCTTCACCCGGTATTGCACGCCGATTTCGCCATTACGCGCGGTTTCCGGATCAATGCCCGTCTGGCCGTAGCCGGGGAAATACAGCTCGTTGAAGCTTGGGGCGCGGAATGCGGTGCCAAAGCTGCCGGTGGCGCGCCAGTCTGGCGCAAATTGCAGCCCGTATTGCAGCATGCCGGTCGTTTTGTCACCGTATTGCGAGTTGTCGTCATAACGCAGATTGGCTTGCAGGCTGTGCGGTGCAAAACGAACCTGATACACCGCCAGCAAGGAGTTGGTGCTGCGGCTGCCGGGGGCATCCGAGGTATAGGAGCTGGCTTCGACATGTTCTTCCAGTCGCTCCACGCCCAGCGTCAGCAACTGATTGGCCGCCACTTTCAGATCGTTCTGCCAGCCCATTTGCACCTGACGGGTGCGGAACTGGCCGGGATAGGCAGAATCGGCGGTGGCGTCGTCAACGGTCTGGCCGATCAACACGCGGCTGGTCCAGCTGTCGTTGATCCTGTCCTTGCTGCTGACCGAGCTGGCCTGCAGTTTCTGGTGGTCGCGGTCGTCGTAGCTGGCCGCGCTGTCGTACTGGCCGTTGAGCTTGCTGTTGAAGAAGCGCGCCGCCAGTTCGTGGCCCTCGGCCCAGTCGTAGCCGAGCAGGCCGGACTGGCTGGCAAGACGGTAGCCGTCCTTGTCTTCGTTGTAAGAGAAGTTGTTGGGGTTGGTGATGGTGCTGTAACCCTGGCTTTGCTCCTGCGCCACTTGCAGGGCGTAGCTCAGCTTGCCACTTTTGCCAGCCACGCCACCGTTGAACTTGCTTGTGTTCCAGCGGCCGAAACCGGCGCTGGCATTGGCTTCCAGCGGTGCAGTGGGTTTGCGGGTCTGGATGTCGATAATGCCGCCGATGGCACCTGCGCCATACAGGCTGCTGGCCGGGCCGCGCAGTATTTCGATACTGTCGACTTGTGCCAGCGGGATGGCGTTGACGGTGGCGGCACCCAGCGTGGCAGAGCCGATGCGCATGCCGTCAAGGAATACCAGCGATTGGTTGGTGTTGCTGCCGCGAATGAAAATGCTGGTGGCTGCCTGCGGGCCGCCATTGCGGTTCAGCTCAACGCCGCGCTGTGTTTGCAGTACATCGCCCAGTGCCTGCTGGCCACTGCGTGCGCTGTCGATTTCAATACGGTTGATGTCGCTCAGGGTTTGCGACAACGATTGTGGTGTGCGGCTGGCGCTGACCACGATCGGATCAAGCGTGGTATCGGCCGTGGCATTAAGGGAGAGTGTCTGCAATGCAGCGGCGCAGGCCAGGCTCAGGGCCGGCCGGGAAAACGGAAACAACATGGAATGCCTCATCTGAACCGTACCACCCCGTACGGTAAATAAACATGAAGCGCAACAGCAGGGCAGGGCAAGGGAAGATGCCAGGCGCTGGCACAGGGCCAACACCGGTATCGCTTCCGCCTCCCCGCTGGAACGCTCAGATCACACCGACCGGGTTGTCGGTGTATTGCAGGCCGGTATCCGGGCTTGCGAGCGACGTGTTGCCGTCGTGCTGGCCACCTTCCCAGATTCATTCAATCCAGTGGTTTGAAGGCCAGCAAATACTCGCTTACCGTTGCGGGGGCAGCACTGGATTTGGCAATCGCCACACCAGTTTCCCGTTTAACCCGAAGCACTTACGTCAATCGGGCACCTTGCAACGCGGCGGATTATCGCACAGAGATGCGGATTGCGGGGGCGAGATGAGGCAAGGCCCGGGAAGAAATCGCCCGCGCTTGATTTGTGTCAGGCGCCGGCAGGCGTGATGTTGAATGTGACGGAATGCAGGCTACCCGCTGCGCTTGTGATTGTGATTGTGATTTGCCGCCGGCCTGCGGGCCGCGCTGTGATTGCCTTGCAGACCGGGCTGCAGGGCCCGTCAGTATTGCCTTGCAGGCCAATGGCGGATTATTGCCCTACCAGCACAGCCGGCAGGCCCATCTGCTTGATCTTGCGATAGGCTTCTTCGGCTTCCTGTTTGTCCTTGAACGGACCAAGCTGCACGCGGGTTTCCAGTTGTGCCTTGATGCCATTGGAGGCCAGCATCTGCTGCAGGGCGCGGGCGTTGTCATAGTTGGAAAACACGCCGATCTGGACGGTATAACCCGTGCCGGCACCCATTTTGCTGCGTGGGATTACGGGTGTGTTTTCGACTTGCGGTACCCTGGCCGGCGTTGCATCGTTGGGCAGTGGCGCCTGCGGGGCCAGGGGTTTGGCTGGGGCAAGCGGTGTGACAGCTGCGGGGTTTTTGGGTATGCCAGGCTCTACGAGTTGTGGTTTGCCCGGCAAGGTCGTCACCGGTGCCAGTTTCGGTTGCGCCGCTACCTGTGGCGGCGGCGGGGCCTTGCCGGCAGCGGTGGTTGCCGGTTTGGGCGGAGCCGCTTCCGGGTCATGCCCTGATGCCTGCACCGGCGTTGTTGCCGGCTCTGCGGCAGGAGGCGCCTCGGGCTTGGTTTCTGTTTGTGTGCCCCCATCTTTGCTGCTGTCGGCCTCAGCCGGCTTGTCGGTCGGACTTGTTTCGGGCTTGGCGGTATCTTCCGGTTTGGCCGACGGTGCGCCAATGATGCGCGTGGCTTTTCGTCACTGGTCGGTGGTGGGTTGATCGCCACTTCAGGTGCGCTGGATTTGAATTTGTCGATCAGCGGCAGGCTGATGGCGGCGGCGCCAATCAGGCCAACGGCAATCGCTACCCGCACAATCAGACGCTGCCTGATTTCGCGTTGTTCCTTCTCCAGTTCCGGATCGCTTGGCTTTTCGTTTTCCGACATGGTGTGTTTTTCCCTGATGGGGGGCGAACTGTCGCCCTTAATCGGTATGTGTTAAAATCCTTGGTCGCGTTTATTTTATAAGCAGTTGCGCTGCAAACGTAAAATAAACTTTCAGTTTTTGTTGTTATACATTGATTTAATGGAGATTTGAATGGCTGTTGAACGCACTCTGTCGATTGTTAAGCCTGATGCTGTTGCTAAAAACGTAATCGGCCAGATTTACACCCGTTTCGAAAACGCCGGTCTGAAAGTGATCGCTGCAAAGATGAAGCAGCTGTCGCGCGCTGAAGCAGAAGGCTTCTATGCTGTTCACAAAGAACGCCCTTTCTTCAAGGATCTGGTTGATTTCATGATTTCCGGCCCGGTAATGATCCAGGCGCTGGAAGGTGAAGGCGCGATCGCCAAGAACCGCGACCTGATGGGCGCAACTGATCCGAAGAAAGCAGAAAAAGGCACCATCCGCGCCGATTTCGCTGATTCGATCGACGCTAACGCCGTACACGGTTCCGACAGCGCTGAAAACGCCGCTATCGAAATCGCTTACTTCTTTGCTGCTTCGGAAGTTTGCAGCCGCTAAGCGGAAAGACCATGGCAACAAACCTGCTCGACTATGATCTCGATGGTCTGACCGAATACTTCGCGTCCATCGGCGAAAAACCGTTCCGTGCCAAACAAGTGCTGCGCTGGATGCACCACTTCGGCGCTGACAATTTCGATGCGATGACCGATATCGCCAAGAGTCTGCGCGAAAAATTGCAGAATCAGGCCGAGATTCGCGTCCCGGAGATGATCACCGGGCAGGAGTCCGACGATGGCACCCGCAAGTGGCTGCTCAACGTCGGCACCAATAATGGTGTCGAGACCGTCTTCATTCCCGAAGACGGTCGCGGCACTTTGTGCGTGTCTTCGCAGGTGGGTTGTGCGCTGGAATGTACTTTCTGTTCCACCGGCCGCCAGGGCTTCAATCGCAATCTCTCCACCGCCGAAATCATCGGTCAGTTGTGGTGGGCCAATCGCGCCATGGGGCGTGATCCGGGCGGTGAGCGCATCATCAGCAATGTAGTGATGATGGGCATGGGCGAGCCGCTGGCCAATTACGACAACGTGGTGCGGGCGATGCGCATCATGCTCGAAGACAACGCCTACAATCTGTCGCGCCGCCGTGTCACGCTCTCCACCTCTGGTCTGGTGCCGGCAATGGATCGACTGCGCGATGATCTGCCCGTGGCACTGGCAGTCAGCCTGCATGCGCCAAACGATGCGCTGCGCGATGAAATCGTGCCGATCAACAAGAAATATCCCTTGCGCGAGCTGATGGCCGCCTGTGTGCGTTACATGGAAAAGGCTCCGCGCGATTTTGTCACCTTCGAATATGTGATGCTGGACGGCATCAACGACACCATCGAACACGCCCGCCAGCTGGCTGGCCTGGTGCGTGATGTGCCGTGCAAATTCAATCTGATTCCGTTTAATCCGTTTCCGAATTCCGGTTATCGTCGTTCCAGCAACGATAATATTCGCCGTTTCCGTGAATTGTTGCAGCAGGCAGGCTATGTTGTGACTACGCGCAAGACGCGCGGCGATGATATCGACGCCGCCTGTGGCCAGCTTGCAGGCCAGGTGGAAGACAAAACCAAGCGGCAGATGCGCCGCATTATCGAGATTCGTTCATGAAACGTTTGTGGTTACCGGGTGCATTGTTGAGCATGATGCTGGTACCGTTTGCCGTTGCCGATGATGACAGCGATCTGAAAAGTGCCAGGATTCATACCGAGTTGTCCTATCAGTATTTTTTGCGTGGCCAGTATGGCGTGGCACTGGACGAAGCGCGTATCGCCATCAAGGCCAAGCGCAGTTACGCACCTGCCTACAATACGCTGGCAATGATCAATGCCGAACTGAAGGAAGATGAGGCGGCAGAAGATGCCTTCAAGGATGGACTCGGTTATCAGCCGAGCGATTCGGACCTGAATCACAACTATGGCTGGTTCTTGTGCCAGCGCGGGCGTGCCAAGGATTCGATCAAGTATTTCCGTACTGCCTTGAAAAACCCCTTGTACGCCTCGCCGGAAAAGGCCCTGGTAAGTGCCGGGGTGTGTTCAATGCGTGCCGGTGACAGCGAGGCCGCCAATGTGTTTTTTGACAAGGCATTGATGCTGAAGCCGGACTACCCGCCGGCCCTGTGGCATCTGGCCGAAGAAAACTTCAAGTTGAACCGGCCTGGCGATGCCCGGCGTAACCTGTTGCGTTATCACCGTGTGGCCGGCAAAACTTCCGCTTCTCTCTGGCTAGGTGTGCGAATCGAGCGCCGCCTGGGTGACAAGGAGGCGGAAATGGGCTACGCCAGCAAACTGAAAAATAACTTTCCCGAATCGCGGGAAACCGCCGAGATGCTGAATGGACAGCCATGATGATGGACGTAGCGGAAGTTGAAAAACAGCCAGCCAGCCCAGGCCAAATGCTGCGGGCGGCCCGTGAGGCAAAGGGCTGGAAAGTGGAGCTGGTTGCCAGTCAGCTGAAATTGTCGCGACGTCAGATTGAGGCGCTGGAAGCCGATGCGTTTGCCGATTTGCCTGGCTTGACCTTTGTGCGCGGTTTTGTGCGTAATTACGCACGTGTGCTTGAAATCGATACAGATCCGATTCTGGCCTTGCTGGAGCGGCATGCCAGCCCGGATACCTCATTCGAGATCAAGGCGCCGCCACTCGCCAAGTTGCCCAAGGGTGCGGGGGGGTATCCCGGGCAGAGCAGGCCGCCATATCGACTGGTGTTGATGGTGCTTGGCATGGTCAGCGTCACGCTGGGCGGTTTTGCCTGGTTCAACTATTCACACGTTGAACCGGAGCTGCAAATAACACCTGCCACAGCACCGGTTGTGGTCGTCGCTCCGGTTGTGCCTGTTGCGCCAACAATCGACGAGGCAGCCAGTACCAACGCTGCGCCGGCTTTGGCTGCTGCCAGTGCCGAAGCAACACCAGGCACTGTCGCTCCCGTTGCTGCTCCTGTCGTGCCTGCGGTCGAAGCGGCTTCAACACCGCCTGACGCAGCCGGCACCGCAGCTGGTCAGCTACGTTTGATGTTTGAGGGTGATTCGTGGGTGGATATTCGCGATGCCGATGGCAACAAGGTGGTAGCACGTTTGTATCGGCCTGGAGCCGAAGACACTTTGAGTGGCAAGCCGCCGTTCAAACTGGTAATCGGCAATGCAGCGCAGGTAAAACTCTTCTATAATGGCCAGCCTGTTGATTTGGCGGCACATGTCAAAGTGAATGTTGCGCGTCTGCAACTCGACTGAGTTTCCTTGGCCGGCATTTGCCGGCCAATTCAAATTTTAGGTTGTGCCATGTTTCATGTAAGCATTCCCCGGCGCAAGAGCCGGCAGATTCGTGTTGGCAACGTGTTGGTGGGTGGTGATGCGCCCATTTCGGTGCAGACCATGACCAACACCGAAACCTGCGATGTCGACGCCACCGTGGCGCAAATCGAGCGTGCCGCGAAGGTCGGTGCGGATATCGTGCGCGTGTCGGTGCCGTCGATGGATGCCGCCGAGGCGTTTGGAGAAATACGCAAGCGTTCGCCCGTGCCACTGGTGACCGACATCCATTTCGATTACAAGATTGCGCTACGGGTGGCCGAGCTGGGTGCCGATTGTCTGCGCATCAATCCGGGCAATATCGGCCGTGAAGACCGGGTACGGGCAGTGGTGCAGTCTGCCAAGGATCACGGCATTCCGATTCGCATCGGCGTGAATGCCGGTTCGCTCGAAAAAGATCTGCAAAAGAAATATGGCGAGCCAACGCCGTCGGCGCTGGTTGAGTCGGCAATGCGCCATATCGATATCCTCGACAAGCTGGGCTTTCAGGATTTCAAAGTCAGCGTCAAGGCGTCAGAAGTGTTCATGGCGGTAGAAGCCTACAAACTGCTGGCGCAGCAGATTGAGCAGCCGCTGCATCTGGGCATTACCGAGGCTGGTGGTTTCCGCTCTGGGGCGGTGAAGTCGGCAATTGGCCTGGGTATGCTGCTGTCGCAGGGCATTGGCGATACCATTCGCGTGTCGCTGGCGGCAGATCCGATTGAAGAGGTGCGTGTCGGTTTCGATATTCTCAAGTCGCTGCATTTGCGCAACAAGGGAGTGAACATCATTGCCTGCCCGTCGTGCTCGCGCCAGGAATTTGACGTAATCAAAACCGTCAACCTGCTGGAGCAGCGGCTGGAAGATATCACCGAGCATCTGGATGTGGCGGTGATCGGTTGCGTGGTAAACGGCCCGGGTGAAGCCAAGGAGGCGGATCTGGGCGTGGCCGGCGGTAGCCCGAACCTGTTTTATGTGGATGGCAAGCCCAGCCACAAGGTTGATGCCAACTCGATTGCCGATGAAATGGAGCGCCAGGTGCGCGCCAAAATCGCCTTGCGGCGTGAACTGAGGCTGGGTGAGCAGGATAGTGGCAAAGTCATTCCGATCAAGCCGGTTTGACCACAACATTCAAGTATAAAGATCGTTTTTAATGAGTAATCTGATCCAGGCCATTCGTGGCATGAACGACATCACCCCGGAGGATTCGGTGTGGTGGTTGCATTTTGAAACAATCGTGCGTGAATGGGCGCATGCCTACGGTTATCAGAATATCCGTATGCCGATTGTTGAAAAGACCGATCTGTTTGTGCGTTCCATCGGCGAAGTGACTGACATCGTCGAAAAAGAGATGTACAGCTTCGAGGATTCGCTCAACGGCGACAAATTGACTTTGCGCCCGGAAGGTACGGCCTCTTGCCTGCGCGCGGTGTTGCAGAACAATCTGCTGCATCAGGGCCCGCAGCGGCTATATTACAGCGGCCCGATGTTCCGTCACGAGCGCCCGCAGAAAGGGCGTTATCGCCAGTTCCATCAAGTCGGCGTGGAGGCGTTGGGATTTAACGGTCCGGACGTGGATGCCGAACTGATCGTAATGACTGCCGATTTATGGCAGCGCCTCGGTTTACGCAATATCGAGCTGCAATTGAATACGCTTGGCACCAGCGAAGAACGCGCGGCGCATCGTGCCGAACTCGTTACTTATCTGGAAGCCAATGCCGAGTTGCTGGATGAGGATGGCAAGCGCCGTCTGCACAGCAACCCGCTGCGCGTGCTGGATACCAAGAACCCGCAAATGCAGGCGCTGGTCGAAGCCGCACCCAAGCTGATCGACTTTATCGGTGATGTCTCGCGCCAGCATTTTGAAACGCTGCAGTCGCTGTTGCGTCAGGCTGGCATCGATTTTGTTATCAATCCGCGCCTGGTTCGTGGCCTCGACTATTACAATCTCACCGTGTTCGAATGGGTTACCAGCGAGCTTGGCGCGCAGGGCACGGTGTGTGGTGGCGGCCGTTACGATGGCCTGATCGAAATGCTGGGCGGCAAGCCGACACCCGCCTGTGGTTTTGGCATGGGGATCGAGCGCCTGCTGTTGTTGATGCAGGCCCAGGGCCTGAACCAGCCCGCTGTTTGTGTCGACGCATATATCGCTTGTTTTGGTGATGCTGCCATGGGTTTTGCATTGCAGGCCGCCCAGAGACTGCGTCAGGCAGGCCTGGCGGTGCAGCTGCATTGTGGCGGTGGTAGTTTCAAATCGCAGATGCGCAAGGCGGATGCCAGTGGTGCCCGTGTTGCGGTCATCATCGGCGACGACGAAGTGGCTGGCCGGCAACTCAGCATCAAGCCGTTGCGTGGCGAGGGCAAACAACAACTGGTGGCATTGGCTGATGCTGCCGCACACATCAAACATCTAGAGGATTGACATGGCCGCCTACGACCTGCAGGAACAGGAACAGATCGACAATATCAAGGCACTGTGGAAGCAATGGGGGCCGTTGGTCATGACAGTATTGCTGGCCGCGGTACTTGGCATCGTAGGCAGCAAGGTCTGGAGTTCTTACAAGCTGGGCCGGGCCGAAGCAGCATCAGCCCAGTATGTCCTCCTGGAAAAGACCCTGCAGACCGAAGACCTGGCCAATGCCCAAAAGCAGCTTGCCGTTCTCAAGGCTGAATATGCGGGTAGCCCTTATGCCAGTCGTGGCGCGTTGTTGTTGGCCAGAACGCTGGTCACGAAAAAAGATCTGAAGGCGGCTCAGGAGCAGCTGCAATGGGTGCTGCAGCAGAGCAAGGAAGATGACCTCAAGGATCTGACCCGTATGCGTCTCGCCGCTGTGCAGCTGGATCAGAAACAATATGCAGAGGCGCTGAAAACGCTTGAAGCCAAGCCAATCGAGGCATTTGTTGCATCGTTTGCAGAGTTGAAGGGCGATATCATGCTGGCATCGGGCAAAACAGCCGATGCGGCCAAGGCTTACGAAATCGCCATCAATAAAATCGACAAGGAAAGCCCGCAGTATCGGTTTCTGCAGTTGAAAGTAGATGCCCTGGAGGCTGCCAAGTGAAGCAGTCACGCCTGAGGCTGATTGTTGCCACTCTCGGGCTCGCCATACTGTCGGCGTGTTCGTCAACCGACAACGCCCCCGAGCCTGCGGACCTTCCGAAAATAACCGAGTTCAATCAGCTGCCATTGGTCTGGTCGCAACGCGTTGCTACGGCAGACGACATGGTGTTCACTCCATGGCTGGCCCAGAATGGCGTGGTTTATGCTGCCTCAGCCAAAGGATTGGTTGAAGGTTATGAATTTGCAACCGGAAAGCGGGTTCTGGAGCTGAAAACGGGTAAGCCGCTTTCCGGTGCAATCGGTGGAGATGAGCAGGGGTTTTATCTCGGCACCAGCAAGGGCGAGGTATTGGCTTATGACTTTTCCGGCCAGCTTCGCTGGAGCGTGCGGGTTGGCAGTGAAGTGCTGGTACCACCCAAAACTGCGTTGGGCGCGGTTCTGGTTCGGGTGAATGATGGCAGCGTGGTTGCACTGGATGCGAAGGATGGCGCGCGCAAGTGGGTATATCAGCGTTCTCTGCCATCGCTGACCTTGCGTAGCCAGGGGCAGTTGCAAATTGCCGGGCGCAGGCTTCTGCTGGGCACGCCGGGCGGAAAACTCGCTGCCTTGAGCCTGGGCGATGGCGGTTTGCAGTGGGAGGCTACCGTCGCCCAGCCGCGAGGTGCCACCGAACTGGAGCGGATTGCAGATGTGGCCAGTGCACCGGTTAGCGATGGCAAACTGGCCTGCACCGTTGCTTATCAAGGGCGGCTGATTTGTGCGGATATCGAAAACGGCAACGTACTGTGGTCGCGTGATGTCTCCAGTAGCTACGGCGTGGGCATGGATCTGCGCAATGTGTATGTGACCGATGAGTTGGGCGCCGTTTACGCCTACGACAAGCAAAGCGGCCGCAACCTCTGGAAACAGGCACGCTTGTATGCCAGGGCGGTTACTGCTCCAACCGTAGTTGGCAATTTTGTCCTGGTGGGTGATTACGAAGGCGTGGTGCATCTGCTTTCGGCGGAGGATGGATCATTCCTTGGTCGTGCCGAAACCGACGGATCGGCGATTCGTCTGGCGCCGCAAGTGGTGCAGGAAAAGGTGATGGTGCAGACGGCCAAGGGAACGGTAGCTGTGTTTTCCATCAAATAAGCGTTCATGTGCTGTTTTATGCAGGTGCCGGGATTCCCGGCACCTATCGTTTTTCTGAATCCGGCATTCCGGAGGTGTTGAATGAAACCGACAATAGTACTGGTAGGTCGACCGAACGTCGGTAAGTCTACACTGTTCAATCGTCTGACCCGCACGCGCGATGCAATTGTCGCCGATATTCCCGGTCTGACCCGTGACCGCCATTATGGTCAGGGCAGACTGGGCAACAAGCCTTATCTGGTGGTTGATACCGGTGGTTTTGAGCCGGTTGCCAAAAACGGCATTTTCCACGAAATGGCCAAGCAGACGCTGCAGGCTGTGGATGAAGCGGATATCGTGATTTTTGTGGTGGATGGCCGCAATGGTATGTCGGCGCACGACAAAGTCATTGCCGACCAGCTGCGCCGCACCAATCGGCCGGTGTATCTGGCGGTGAACAAGGCTGAAGGCTTGAATCTGTCGGTGAGCACCGCAGAGTTCTTCGAACTGGGTCTGGGTGAGCCGTATGCCATTTCCTCTGCGCACGGTCAGGGTGTGCGTGAGTTGATGGATCTGGTGCTGGACAGCTTGCCCGATCATGTTGACGACGAAGAACCGCCGCAACACCCCAAATTCGCCGTGGTTGGCCGCCCCAATGTCGGCAAATCCACGCTGGTGAATGCCATTCTTGGCGAGCAGCGCGTGATTGCCTTTGATCAGCCGGGAACCACCCGCGACAGTATTTATATCGATTTTGAGCGTGAAGGCCATCAGTACACCATTATCGATACCGCCGGTATTCGCCGCCGTGGCAAGGTGAATGAGGTTATCGAAAAATTTTCGGTGGTAAAAACGCTGCAGTCGGTGGAAGACGCCAACGTGGTGGTGCTGGTACTGGATGCACATCAGGAAATTTCCGATCAGGATGCCAATATTGCCGGATTCGTGCTTGAAAGCGGCCGGGCACTGGTGGTCGCAGTCAATAAATGGGATGCGCTGGAGCAATACAAGCGTGACTGGATCAAACGAGAGCTGGAACGCAAGTTGGGTTTCCTGTCGTTTGCCAAGCTGCATTTCATCTCTGCCTTGCATAGCCAGGGTATTGGCCCCTTGTTCAAATCGATTGATGGTGCGTATGCCGCGGCAATGGCCAAATTGTCGACGCCACGCCTGACCCGCACGCTGCTTGCTGCAGTGCAAAAACAACAGCCGCCGCGCAATGGTCTGCATCGGCCGAAGATGCGCTACGCCCACCAAGGGGGCATGAATCCGCCAATCGTGATTATTCACGGCTCGGCGCTGGATAGTATTCCGGATAGCTACAAGCGTTATCTGGAGCGCTATTTCATGGATGCATTCAAATTGCAGGGAACGCCTTTACGGATTCAGTTCAAGGCATCCAGCAATCCGTTCAGCGAGCGTGATAAATAAATCAGCGGAATTTGCCATTGTCATGTTGCAGTGCGAACAAATGATTGGCGCATTCAAGTGAATTGCAGTAAAGTTGCAACAGAATTCAGCAATTTGATACCACCTCAATTGGAGAAAAAATAATGAGCAGCAAAGGGCAGATGTTACAAGACCCGTTTCTGAATATCCTGCGTAAAGAACATGTTCCAGTGTCAATTTATCTGGTCAACGGTATCAAACTGCAGGGCCAGATCGAGTCGTTCGATCAGTATGTCGTGTTGCTGAAAAACACAGTGACACAGATGGTTTACAAACACGCCATCTCCACCGTGGTTCCGGCTCGCTCCGTCAGCATTCCTTACGATCAGCCGGCCCAGTCAGCTGCCGGCGACGCCTGATCCGATCCTGTTTCAGCGGATGTCTTTACAGCGCACATTGACCTGTCAATGTGCGTTAGTTGTTTTTATCGGATGAAATAGCTCCCACCGTGTTTGAACGCCATGAAGGGGGTGACCGGGCTGTCCTGGTTTGCCTCGATTTCGGTGATCCCGATTATCTGGATGCCCTTGAAGAGTTGCGGGAACTGTCGTCGAGCGCCGGAATCGAAACGCTCGATGTTGTCCGCGGCAAACGTAGCCGTCCAGACCCCGCCACATTCGCCGGCTCTGGCAAGGTGGAAGAGATTGCATATGTCGTGCAGGCCCGCGAAGCTGAGTTGGTGATTTTCAACCATGCCTTGTCGCCCGCACAGGAGCGTAATCTGGAGCGGGCATTGCAATGCCGTGTGGTAGACCGTACTTCGCTGATTCTGGACATCTTCGCGCAACGCGCCAAGAGCCATGAGGGCAAATTGCAGGTTGAACTGGCGCAGTTGAAGCATCTGTCGACTCGACTGGTGCGCGGCTGGACTCACCTGGAGCGGCAAAAAGGCGGTATCGGCCTGCGCGGTCCGGGTGAAACGCAGCTTGAAACGGATCGCCGTCTGATCGGCAAGCGCGTCAAACTGTTGCAGGACAAACTCGACAAATTGCGCAAGCAGCGCGCGGTGCAGCGCCGCAGCCGGGATCGGGCCGGCGAGTTGTCGGTATCCATTGTTGGCTATACCAATGCTGGCAAGAGTACCTTGTTCAATCGTTTGACCAAGGCGCATACCTACGCTGCCGATCAGCTGTTTGCCACACTTGATACCACCAGTCGGCGCCTGTATATCGACGCCGAGCTGTCGGTGGTGTTGTCGGATACGGTAGGTTTTATCCGGCAGTTGCCACACTCGCTGGTGGCGGCCTTTCTGGCGACGCTGGAAGAAACCCTGCGTGCCGATTTGCTGCTGCATGTGATTGATTGCAACCATCCTGCTCGCGATCAGCAGATCGAGCAGGTAAATCTGGTGCTGCACGAAATTGGTGCGGATGCGCTGCCACAGTTGCTGGTGTGGAACAAGATTGATCTAAAGGGCACGCCAGCAAGAATGGAGCGGGATGAGTGTGATAAAATCCGCGCCGTACATTTGAGTGCTATAACTGGCGAAGGTTTGGATTTGCTGCGCAATGCCCTGAAAGAATTTGCACAGCAAAATGCATTAAATCCGGACGGGGACACCCCGGACATTCCTGAACAATCCGTAGACTGATATATCGATGGCACAGAACGATCCGCAGTGGGGAAAAAAAGGCAATGATGGCCCGCCGGACCTGGACGAGCTTTTGCGCAAGTTTTCGCAAAAGCTGTCTGGGCTGTTTGGCGGCAACAAGGGCGGCGGCAATCCGCTGCCGGAACCTTCAGCAAAAATGTTCGCCGGCGGTGCCGGCCTGATTGCAACACTGGTTCTGGGTGTGTGGGCTGCAACCGGCTTCTATGTGGTAGACACCCGTGAGCAAGGCGTGGTGCTGCGTTTCGGTAAATATGTCGAAACCACCGGTGAAGGCCTGCACTGGCATTGGCCCTATCCGATTGAAACCCGTGAGATCGTCAGCCTGACCATGGTGCGCAATGTTGAAGTCGGGCACCGCAACAGTGGCCGCAACAAGGTGCCGGAAGAGGCGCTGATGGTTACCGGTGACCAGAACATCATTGATCTTCAGTTTTCGGTTCAATACAACGTCAAGGACGCGCGTGCATTTCTGTTTAATACCCGCAATGGTGATCCGGACGCCAAGGATCTGGTATTGCAGGTTGCAGAATCGGCGATTCGTGAAGTTGTGGGCAAAAGCCCGATTGACTTCATCCTCAACGAGGGCAGGGCGGAAATCGCGGATCGTGCCGGAAACCTGATGCAGCAAATTCTTGATCGTTATCAGTCGGGTGTGATGATCGTCAAGGTCAATATGTCCAACGCCCAGCCGCCTGAACAGGTGCAGGCGGCGTTTGATGATGCTGTCAAGGCAGGGCAAGACAAAGACCGCCTGAAGAGCGAAGGCGAAGCTTACGCCAATGACGTGATCCCGAAAGCGCGTGGCTTGGCCGCACGCCTTGAAGAAGAGGCCAACGCGCATCGCCAGCGCGTGGTGTCGCAGGCTGAGGGTGATGTCAGCCGCTTCAAGCAGGTGTTGAACGAATACAGCAAGGCGCCACAGGTGATGCGTGACCGTATGTATCTCGACACCATGCAGCAGATTCTCAGTAATTCGACCAAAGTGCTGGTAGATCAGAAGGGCGGAAACAACCTGCTATATCTGCCGCTGGACAAGTTGATGCAGTTGAGCGGCTCTGCCAATGCATCCGCAACGCCTGCTGCTTCCGGCGCAGAACAGACTGCGCGGCCAGTGGCAGTTGATTCGCAACAGGATGGCGCGGGCAACCGTGATATCGGACGTGCACGCGAGAGGGAGAGCCGCTGATGGAAAACAATAAGTTCATGCCGATGCTGGCCGGTGGTTTGCTTCTGCTGTTGGTTTTGTGGATGAGCCTGTTTCGCGTTGATCAGCGACAGTACGCACTGGTGAAGGAGTTTGGCCGGGTAACTCAGGTTGTGAATACCCCCGGCTTGCACTTCAAGAAGCCGCTGATTGCCAACGTGGTGTATTTTGACCGCCGCGTGTTGACTATCGAAGCGGATGAGCCTGGCTTGTTTAACACCGCCGAGAAGAAAAATGTACTGGTAGACAGTTTTGTCAAATGGCGGATTTCCAATATCGCAATCTACAACCAGAGCAGCAAGAGCGAACAACTTGCAGCCGGGCATTTACGGAATATCGTCAATTCTGCGCTGCGCGAGCAGATCGGTTCGCGCACGGTAGCCGAGGTGATGTCAGGCAAGCGCGACGAAATCATGCAGGCGGTGCGTCGCAACTCCAATGTTGCGGCAGCCAAATATGGAATCGAAGTGATTGATGTACGTTTGAAACGGGTTGATTTCCCCGCCAATGTAAGTGGTTCGATTTATGACCGCATGCGTGCCGAGCGTCAGCGAGTTGCCAACGAACTGCGTTCGGAAGGTTCCGCCGAGTCGGAGAAAATTCGCGCCGATGCCGACCGTCAGCGTGAAGTCATTCTGGCAGAGGCCTACAAGAAGGCTCAGGAACTCAAGGGTGAAGGTGATGCCAAGGCCGCGGGTATTTATTCGCAGGCATATGGGCAAAACCCCGAGTTCTACACTTTTTATCGCAGCCTGGAAGCGTATCGGCAGACATTTCGCAATAAATCCGACGTTTTGGTGCTCGAGCCGAATTCCGAGTTTTTCAAATACATGAAAAGCCCCGGTAAGGCGGCAAAATAGCCATGTTCGACAACCTCTTGCCCGCGCTGGCCTTGATGCTGGTTCTGGAGGGAGCGTTGCCGTTATTGTTGCCAAAGGTCTGGCGCGATACGTTTGCGCGCCTGATTTCCTTTAACGATGGTCAGTTGCGTTTTATGGGCCTGCTGTCGATAGTGGTCGGCCTGATCGGTTTGTTGCTGGTCAGCTGACCAACGTAGCGCCGTTTTGCCTGATGCAAAACGCAAAGAGTAGTGAAACATGCATACTTGGTTGTTACCTGAATATTTTGCCGACATTCTGCCTGCCGAGGCCCGACTGGTGGAGGAGCGTCGCCGCGCGTTGCTGGATCTGTTCCACGTGCATGGTTATCAGTTGGTCAGTCCGCCACTGATCGAGTTTGTCGAATCACTGGTGACAGACGATCAATTGGACTTGCGTACTTTCAAGGTGACCGACCAATTGTCGGGGCGACAAATGGGCTTGCGCGCAGACATTGCGCCACAGGTGGCGCGAATCGATGCACATCTGTTGAATCTGAACGGCGTAGTGCGCCTGTGTTATGCCGGTAGCGTGGTTCACACCCTGCCTGGCAGCTTGCTTGGCAGCCGCGAGCAATTGCAGGTCGGTGCCGAGATTTATGGCCATGCCGGTATCGAGGCCGATGCCGAAGTGATCGGTTTGTTGCTGGATGCACTTGCCGGTCTTGGCGTAAATCGGGTGCAACTGGATATTGGCCATCTCGGTATTTTCCGTTCACTGATGCGTGAGTTTGCCATTCCTGGCGAGATGCAGAATCAGCTATTCGAGGCCTTGCAGGCCAAGGACGCCGCGTCCACCGAAGCCCTGCTGCAGCAATTGCCCGTGGCACATGCACAAGTGTTAAGG
>JAUPTR010000059.1 GCA_030917985.1 Pseudomonadota bacterium
AGAAGAAGGTGAGCAGCAGGGTGCGGATGTGGGCGCCATCGACGTCGGCATCGGTCATGATGATGATGCGGTGGTAGCGCAGTTTATCGGGGTTGTATTCGTCTTTGCCGATGCTGGTGCCCAGCGCGGTGATCAGGGTGGCGATTTGTTCGCTGGAGATCACTTTGTCGAAGCGGGCTTTTTCAACGTTGAGCACCTTGCCGCGCAGTGGCAGGATGGCCTGGAACTTGCGATCACGGCCACCTTTGGCCGAGCCGCCTGCAGAGTCACCCTCTACCAGGTAGATTTCGGATTTGGCCGGGTCTTTTTCCTGGCAGTCGGCCAGTTTGCCGGGCAGGCCGAGGCCGTCCATCACGCCTTTGCGGCGGGTGAGCTCGCGCGCTTTGCGTGCGGCTTCGCGGGCACGGGCGGCATCAACGATTTTGCCGGTGATGATTTTGGCGTCGGTCGGGTTCTCGAGGAAGAAGTCATTCAGCGCCTGGCTCAACACCTCTTGCACCACCGGGCCAATTTCGCTGGAAACCAGTTTGTCTTTGGTTTGCGAGCTGAATTTCGGATCGGGCAGTTTCACCGACAACACGCAGGTCAGGCCTTCGCGCATGTCGTCGCCGCTGGTTTCGATTTTGGCTTTTTTGGCGATTTCGTTCTGTTCGATGTACTGGTTGATGGTGCGCGTCATCACATTGCGCAGTGCGGTGAGGTGGCTGCCGCCGTCACGCTGCGGAATGTTGTTGGTGAAGCATTGCACGCCTTCCTGATACGAGTCGTTCCACTGCATGGCACATTCAACCGACATGCCGTCTTTTTCACCCAGCGAGTAGAAGATGTGTGGGTGCAGCACCGATTTGTTGCGGTTCATGTATTCAACAAACGCACGCACGCCGCCTTCGAATTCAAACATTTCTTCCTTGCCGTTGCGGCGGTCGATCAGCTCGATACGCACACCGTTGTTGAGGAAGCTCAGCTCGCGGATACGCTTGGCGAGGATGTCGTAGTGGAATTCAACGGTGCCGAAGGTTTCTGGCGAGGCGAGGAAGTGGACTTCGGTGCCGCGGTGTTCGGTGTTGCCGACGACTTTCAGCGGCTCGGTGGCCACGCCCTGGCGAAACTCCATGCTGTGCACTTTGCCGTTGCGGCGGATGGTCAGGCGCAGCCAGTCGGACAACGCATTCACCACCGATACGCCCACGCCGTGCAAACCGCCAGATACCTTGTAGGAGTTCTGGTCGAACTTGCCGCCGGCGTGCAGCTCGGTCATCACGATTTCAGCGGCGGAGCGCTTGAATTCGTCGTCTTCCTTGATGTCGGTAGGAATGCCGCGGCCGTTGTCTTCCACCGAGATCGAGTTGTCGGGGTGGATGATGACCTTGATGTGGTTACAGTGGCCGGCCAGCGCTTCGTCGATGGCGTTGTCCAGCACTTCGAACACCATGTGGTGCAGGCCGGTGCCATCCTGGGTATCGCCGATATACATGCCGGGGCGTTTGCGTACTGCCTCCAGGCCTTTCAGGATCTTGATGCTGTTCGAATCGTAACTGGTGTTTGGATTCGCTACCGGTTCTTGTTGTTCCGACATGGTGCCCTCTACTGCTCTTTATTATCTGCCGCCACATGCTGCGGCAGTGGTGTCTGCTCAAAATGTGCAAATGGCGAAACAGCGCCCGCAGGCGGTTTCGCCGATGCAAACCGCGATACTGTTGGATTAAATGCGCATTGGCATCACGACATATTTGAAGCGGTCGTTGCCCGGCAAGGTTGCCAGTGCACTCGAGTTGGCGTCGCCAAAGGCAAAGTTCACGCTTTCGTTGGCAACATTGTTGAGTACATCCAGCAGGTAGGTGATGTTGAAGCCCACATCCAGTGCTTCGCCTTGGTAGTCAACTTCCAGTTCTTCCTGCGCTTCTTCCTGTTCGCTGTTGCTGCAGATGATGCGGAACAGGCCGTTCATCAGCACCACACGCACGCCACGGAACTTTTCGTTCGACAGAATCGCCGCCCGTTGCAATGCCTGCTGCAACTGCACGCGGTCGATAGTCAACAGCTTGGTGTTGTTGAGCGGAATCACGCGGTTGTAGTCGGGGAATTTGCCATCGACCACTTTGGAAACCAGTAATACGTCGCCAAAGGCAAAACGCACCTGGTTCTGGCTGACGTCTACCTGAATCGGCTTGTCCGATTCGTCCAGCAGTTTGTAAAGCTCGAGCACGGTTTTGCGCGGCAGGATGATTTCGCTGCGTTCCACCGGGCTGGCCAGTTCTACACTGGCAAACGCCAGGCGGTGGCCGTCGGTGGCAACCAGGCGCAGTTCCTGGCCTTCGGTGACGATACACAGGCCATTCAGGTAATAACGGATGTCCTGATGCGCCATCGCGTATTGCACCAGCGACAGCAGCTGGCGCAGGGCTTTCTGCTCCAGCGAGAAGCTGATGGTGTTGCCGGTGGCCGGGGCAATGCTGGGAAAATCTTCTGCCGGCAGGGTTTGCAGGTTGAAGCGGCTTTTGCCGGCTTTCAGCAGCAGCTTGTTGTCGGCG
Organism: Pseudomonadota bacterium; assembly: GCA_030917985.1. Lineage (GTDB taxonomy): Bacteria > Pseudomonadota > Gammaproteobacteria > Burkholderiales > SCOH01 > CALMFQ01. The sequence continues at coordinate 2,532 of JAUPTR010000059.1, forward strand.
TGTTCCAGCAGCACCTGGGTGCCATCCGGAATGGCGCGCAGAATGTCCTGAAATTTCTTGGCCGAGGTGGTGATGGCGAAATCGCCGCCGTTCAGGTCACCCGGCGCATGGCTGGTGATCTGGATTTCCAGGTCGGTGGCCATGAACGATACTTGCTGGCCTTTTTTCTCCAGATAAACGTTCGACAGAATCGGCAGCGTGTGCCGCCGCTCGACGATGCCGGTAACGGTCGAAAGCGGTTTCAGAATCTGGTCCCGTTCAGCCTGGAGAAGTAGCATAGTGTCTTGTCCCGATTTGAGTTCAGGGTCGTTTGCCCTGAATTTATTCAAAAAAACCTGAAAATTCTATCAAAGCCTGTGTTGACGGTCATTCACCACGGCCGCTGGAGCGTGATCTCCAGCGAGCACGGGCGATCAGCCTTTGATCATCTGCATCAAAACCTGAAAATCATGCTTGATCTGCATATCCGATTCCCGCAGATCGGCCACTGTGCGACAGGCATGCAGCACGGTGGTGTGGTCGCGGCCGCCAAATGCTTCGCCAATTGCCGGCAAGGACATCTGCGTCAGCTCTTTCGCCAGCGCCATTGCCACCTGCCGCGGGCGGGCAATATTGCGCGTGCGTTTTTTGGAATGCATGTCGGCCACCTTGATTTTATAAAAATCGGCGACCACTTTCTGAATGTTTTCTACCGACACCAGGCGATTTTCCACCGCCAGCATGTCTTTTAATGCTTCTTTCACCAGATCCAGCGTGATCGGATTGCCGGTGAAACGTGAATAAGCCAGCACCCGCTTCAGCGCACCTTCCAGCTCGCGCACATTGGAGCGGATGCTGCGGGCGATGAAAAACGCCACGTTGTCGTCGAGCTTGAAGTTTTCCAGCTCGGCCTTGCGCAGCAGAATCGCCACGCGCATTTCCAGCTCCGGCGGCTCGATGGCGACGGTCAGCCCCCAGCCGAAGCGCGACACCAAGCGATCATCCATATCCTTGATTTCTTTCGGGAAGGTATCACTGGTGATGACGATCTGCTTGTGGGACTCGATCAAGGCATTAAAGGCGTAAAAGAATTCTTCCTGCGTGCGGGTTTTGCCGCTGATGAACTGAATGTCGTCGATCAGCAGCAGATCAAGCGAGTGGTAATAACGTTTGAATTCGTCAAACGCCTTGTGCTGATAGGCACGCACCACGTCCGATACGTAACGTTCGGCATGGATATAACGAATCTTGGCCTGCGGGTTTTGCTGATGCACCAGGTTGCCAATGGCGTGCACCAGGTGGGTTTTACCCAGGCCGGAGCCGCCATACACAAACAGCGGGTTGTAGGCTACGCCGGGATTTTCGGCGATCTGCATCGCAGCGGCGCGTGCCAGCTGGTTGGCCTTACCGGTAACCAGATTATCGAAGGTATAGGTCGGGATCAGGCGCGTGGTTTCATGGCTGGCGCCCATTTGTTTCATCGGCGAAGGCTTGCTGCCGGCTGCTGCCGGCTTGGCAATGGTGTCGTTGCTGCTGCTTGAGGCCGGCTTGGCTTCCTGGGCCGAGCCCAGCGCCAGGGTAATCAGTGTGGATTTGCCGAAATATTCCTTGGCAAGATCCTCGATGCGCGTCAGGAAACGATCCTTGACGAACTGGATGGCAAAACGGTTGGGCGCGAGCACCTGCAGGCCTTCGTCATCACCTTCCAGGCGCAATGGCTTGATCCAGGTGTTGAATTGCTGGGCGGACAGTTCACGCTCAAAAGTCGAAAGGCACGTCGACCAGAACAGCTCGGTTGTGGGCATTGCTTGCTAAAATTTTCGGTAGGTGGTGGTCGGGGCTGCCGATTAGCTGCAAAATTGAACGCAGCTGCTGCTCTGCTGGCATATATATGGTGGCGCCTGTAAGACGATTATTTTACCTATCTTGAGGCGAACTTATCCACAGCCACAGAAAAAAATAAGCCTTGACACGGACTTGTCTTTGACCGTCTAATCGCACGTTTAATTTTGTCTGGTTGTGGAGTAACACGTCATGAAACGCACATATCAACCTTCCGTGGTTCGTCGCAAGCGCACACATGGCTTTCTGGTTCGCAT
>JAUPTR010000060.1 GCA_030917985.1 Pseudomonadota bacterium
CCGTAGTGCAAGGCGTGCCGCCTGCCGCATCCAGCGAGAATCCGTCTTTCGAGGTGTCTGGCCGGATTGCCGTGCGTTATAACGGCCAGGTCGATAGCGGTAATTTTTCCTGGCAACACACATCGCTTGCTGATCGCGTGACGCTCGAAACGCCGCTGGGGCAAACCTTAGCGGAACTGGTGCGTGATGCTGCCGGTGTGCGTCTGGAAATGTCCGATGGCCGGCAATTCAACGCCGCCACTGTTGAGCCGTTGACCCAAGAGGTGTTGGGATGGGCATTGCCGCTTTCCGGTCTGCAATACTGGATTCGTGGTGTTCCTGCGCCTGCTGTTGGTCAATCTGGGGCCGCGCCGCGCGTTGATCCGGGCATCTATCAGCTGCAGCAGCAAGGGTGGTTGATCGATTATCCAGAGTTTGCGGGCCCTCCTGCAGTGCCGGGGCGTGTTGTGATGAAGCGCCCTGGGCTGGAAATCCGTCTGGCCATGCATCAATGGAAATTTGTGCCGTGACTGAAATGCTGACGCACCTGACTTGTCCTGCACCAGCCAAGCTTAACCTGTTTCTGCATGTAACCGGCCGCCGGGCTGATGGCTACCATCTCTTGCAGACCGTGTTCCGTTTTATCGATTTTGCCGATACTTTGCATTTCGGTTTGCGTACGGATGCCGAAATCCGGCATCTGAACCCCTTGCCAGGCGTGCCTGCCGATAGTGATCTCACTGTGCGTGCCGCACGCCTGTTACAGGCTGAGACGGGGTGTTCCTTCGGTGTGGATATTCGCATCGACAAGCACTTGCCAATGGGGGGTGGGTTGGGGGGCGGCAGTTCGGATGCGGCTACTACGTTGATCGCCCTGAATCGCATGTGGCAACTTGGCCTGAGCCGCGAGCGTTTGCAGCAACTGGGCTTGTCGCTGGGCGCCGATGTGCCGGTGTTTGTTTTTGGCCGCAATGCCTTTGCCGAGGGGGTGGGCGAAGCGCTGACTCACGTAAATGTACCTTCACCCTGGTATGTTGTGCTGATGCCACAGGTGGAGGTGCCGACTGCGAAAATTTTTGCGGCAGAAGCCTTGACAAGAAATACGTTGCCCATCAGAATGGCGGCCTTTCCTGACGTGCTGACCCGAAATGATTTGCAGCCAGTCGTCTGTGAAATGTTTCCGCAGGTGCAGCAATCAATTAATTGGTTGTCACAATTTGCAGAAGCAAAAATGACTGGATCGGGTGCGTGTGTGTTTGCTGAGTTCGATTCGCAACAATCCGCACAAAGTGTGTTAGAATCGGCGCCCGCCGAATTCAAGGGAGTTGTCGCTAGAGGTCTGGATCAGCATCCGATGCTAGCGTGGCTGTCTTGAGAAAACAATTTAATTGGGGAGTCGCCAAGTGGTAAGGCACCGGATTTTGATTCCGGCATTCGTAGGTTCGATCCCTACCTCCCCAGCCAAACCAATCCGAAAAAGCGTGTAATCGTTACACGCTTTTTTTGTTATTGCGAGGTGCGCATGGCTTACGACGGACTGATGGTGTTTACCGGTAACGCGAATCCGAAACTGGCGGAGGACGTTGTCCGCCATCTGGATATTTCCCTGGGGCGGATTTCCGTTGGTCGTTTCAGCGATGGCGAAGTCACCGTGGAGTTGCTGGAAAATGTGCGCGGTAGCGATGTATTTGTGCTGCAGTCTACCTGTCAGCCTACCAATGACAATCTGATGGAAGTGATGCTGGCGGTTGATGCACTGAAACGTGCTTCCGCTGGTCGTATCACCGCCGCCATACCTTATATGGGTTATGCGCGTCAGGATCGTCGTCCACGTTCGGCACGCGTGCCGATTTCTGCCAAAGTGGTTGCCAACATGCTGACCAGCGCTGGCGTTGACCGTGTGTTGACGGTTGATCTGCATGCTGACCAGATCCAGGGTTTCTTTGATATTCCGGTCGACAATATCTACGCTACGCCGGTTTTGCTGGACGATGTACGCGCCAAGAATTATGAAAACCTGATTACTGTTTCGCCTGACGTAGGCGGCGTGCTGCGTGCCCGTGCCATGGCTAAACAACTGAATACCGATCTGGCAATTATCGACAAGCGTCGTCCGAAGGCCAATGTGGCCGAAGTGATGCACATTATTGGTGATGTGTCCGGCCGTACCTGTCTGATCATGGACGACATGGTGGATACCGCCAATACGCTGTGCAAGGCTGCTCAGGCATTAAAGGCGCATGGTGCCGAGCGTGTGCTGGCTTACGCAACCCATCCGGTGTTGTCGGGTGCCGCTATCGAGCGCATCAAGGCTTCCGATCTGGACGAGTTGGTGGTAACCGATACCATTCCGTTGTCGGACGAAGCGCGTGCCTGCGAGCGTATCCGCGTGGTGAGCATCGCCAGCCTGCTGGCCGAAACCATGCGTCGCATCAGCAACGAAGAGTCGGTCAGTTCCTTGTTTGTTGACTAGGTTTTTTCTGCGCGGCTCTTGGGTCGCGCATTTTGTAACGGCGTATCTGGTCGCGGATGCGTCATTTTTGAGGTAATTAGCATGAACTTTGAAGTAATTGCACAAGCCCGTGCCGAGCAGGGTTCCGGAGCGAGCCGCCGCCTGCGTAACGCCGGTCGTGTTCCTGCCATCGTTTACGGTGCTGGCAAGGATGCGCAGGCAGTAACGCTGGATCACAACACGATTTATCACGCGCTGCGCGTTGAAGCGTTCCACGCTTCGGTGTTGAGCCTGAATGTTGATGGTCAGGTTGAAAAAGTGTTGCTGCGTGACGTACAACACCACCCGTTCCGCCAGCTGATTCTGCACGTTGATTTCCAGCGTGTTGATCCGAATGCCAAGCTGCACATCAAAGTGCCGCTGCACTTCATCAATGCTGATCTGGCTCCGGGCGTGAAACTGGGCGGTGGCATCATCAGCCACGTACTGAATGAAGTGGACGTAAGCTGCCTGCCGGCTGATCTGCCTGAGTTCATCGAAGTTGATCTGGCCAACCTGGGTGCCGGTCAGTCGATCCACATGGCTGATCTGACATTGCCGAAAGGTGTTGAGCTGGTTGCGTTGCATCGTGGCGACAACCAAACCGTGGCAAACTGCTCCGGTAAGGCTGGCGGCGAAGAAGCGGCTGAATAAGTCTTTCTTCCCGAA
>JAUPTR010000061.1 GCA_030917985.1 Pseudomonadota bacterium
CGTTTTACTCCTTGTTTTGTAACTGAATTGCATCAAACGCAGTCGTGAAAAGAACGTTAACAGAACCTAGAGGGTTAGCGTAATTGTCCAACGATTCGGGCAAGTTCGGCAATCTTGCGAATACGCCAGTCAACATATGCGGGGCGGCCGTGGCTGCCGGTGATCCAGACGGTGCGCATGCCAAGCCGTTTGGCAGTGAACAGATTGTCCGCGCTGTCTTCAACCATGACGCAGCGGGCCGGGCGTAGCCGATGTTTGTGCAGAATGTAACGGAAGCCGTAGGGGTCGGGTTTGGGGCGATACCTGATCGACTGCAGGCTGATCATATCGGCAAACAGATCGGCAATACCCAATTGCCGCAATACCGCGTCGGCATAGTGATCGGGCCCGTTGGTGAACAGTATTTTCTGCCCTGGCAGGCGCAGCAGGGAATGGCGCAGCGCTCGATCGCTGCGCAGCATGTGTGCCAGAGCCGGAAACTGGTGAGTGTGCCAGAGAAAATGTTCCGGGTCGGTGCCGTGGTGGCGCATCAGGCCGCTGAGCGTAGCGCCGTAACGTTGCCAGTAATCCAGCCGCAGCTGATTGGCGGCTGTTTCGTCAAGATTCAACTCCTGCTGCAGGTACTGCGTCATCGCCCGGTTGATGTGCGGGAAAATGTGCGGATTCGCGTGATGCAGGGTGTTGTCGAGATCGAAAATCCAGGTTGGCGACATGGTGGCTTCCAAAAGTGCAATGGCCGCTGGAGCGGCCATTTGCTTGCTGGCGGGCGCTTGCGTGATCAGCCGTGGATGTAGTGTTCCAGTTGCTCAATCACGAATTGCTGTTCGGCAATCTGGGCGCGTACCAGATCGGTAATCGATAACACGCCGACTACATTGCCATTATCGAGCACCGGCAGGTGGCGGATGCGCCGTTCCGACATCAGTGCCATACATTCGTCGATGCTGCTGTCGGGGCGGGCAAACACCACTTTGGCGGTCATGATGTCGCGGATCGGTGTTGAAGCAGAGGTTTTTCCCTGCAGCACCACTTTGCGTGCGTAATCGCGTTCGGAAAAAATGCCGACCAGTTGGTCGTTATCCATGACCAGCAAGGCACCAATGTCTTTCTCGGCCATCAATTGCAATGCCTGAAAAACCGTGGCGTCGGGCGACACCGCGAAGATGCCGGGTCGGCGTTTGTCGTGCAACAGCTGTTTGGCGATTTTCATGCGATAGTCCTCCTCAAGATTATCGATTGCTGGCATTTTGCAACCAGCAATCACTATAGCCGAAGCAGGCGCCAAGTGCAGCCGTTGCGCCTTATTCGGCGCGGATCAGCGTGCCCACGCCTTCATCGGTGAGGATTTCCAGCAGCAGCGCATGTTCCACGCGGCCGTCAATGATCTGCACCGTGTTGACGCCATTGCTGACGGCCTCCAGGCAAGACGCCAGCTTGGGCAACATGCCGCCGGAAATCGTGCCATCGGCCACCAGGGCCTTGATTTTCGATTCCGTCAGGCCTGTCAGCAGATTGCCGCTTTTGTCGAGCACGCCAGGTGTATTCGTCATCAGGATCAGTTTTTCTGCCTTTAGCGTTTCTGCCAGCTTGCCCGCTACCAGATCGGCATTGATGTTGTACGCTTCGCCATTTTCACCCACGCCAATCGGTGCAACCACCGGAATGAAATCGCGGGTATCCAGCAGTGATACCAGTTCCGGGTCGATCGATCCCACTTCGCCATCCTGGCCGTTGTCGATCTGCTCATCGCTGTCGCCGCCCTGCAGGTACAGCTTTTTCGCCTTGATGAAGCCGCCGTCCTTGCCGGTCAGGCCCACTGCACGGCCGCCGTGCTGGTTGATCAGGCTGACGATTTCCTTGTTGACCAGGCCGCCCAGCACCATTTCGACGATATCCATGGTTTCGCGATCGGTTACGCGCATGCCCTGAATGAACTCGCCCTGCTTGCCAACGCGTGCCAGCAGGTCGTTGATCTGAGGGCCGCCGCCATGTACTACCACCGGGTTCATGCCGACCAGCTTCAGCAGCACCACATCGCGGGCAAAGCAGTCTTTCAGGTGGTCTTCGGTCATGGCGTTGCCGCCGTATTTGATGACGATGGTTTTATCGTTGAAACGACGGATGTAGGGCAGGGCTTCGGCCAGGATCGAGGCTTTTTCGCTGGCGCTTTGCTGGGAAATCGACATGGGGTTTTCCTATTGGAAGGCAACAGAACGGCAGGATTTTACACGTGAAATGTTGCGCTGCAGAACGGAAAGTTGCTGTTTGTGAAAAGCAATTGACAGCATAGGGCCGATTGCCTAAATTTACTAAATGAACGTTTAGTTATTTTATGCGAAATGGCGCATCTCTTGCCTGTTGCTGATACTGCCGCTGATTCGTCGGCCCGCTGGGTGCGACGCAAACAAGCCCGCCCGGGGGAAATCCTTGAGGCGGCGCTGGCGTTGTTTGTCGAAAAAGGCTTCGCTGCAACCAAGATGGAAGACATCGCGCGTCAGGCCGGGGTGACCAAGGGTACGCCTTACCTGTATTTCTCCAATAAGGAAGAAATCTTCAAGGCAGTTGTGCGCGAGGCGATGTTGCCCAATCTGGAGCGTGCCGAGCAGTTGTCGCGCAACCATGAGGGAGGGGCATTCCAGCTCATCGAGCGGGTGCTGACCGGCTGGTGGGAGGGAATTTGCCTGACGCAGTTCTGCGGTATCTGCAAACTGGTGGTTGCCGAGTCCGGCAATTTTCCCGAACTGGCGCAGTTTTTCTATCAGGAAGTCGTCGGACGCGGTCAGAAACTGATTGAGAATGCCATTATGCAG
>JAUPTR010000062.1 GCA_030917985.1 Pseudomonadota bacterium
CGAGATTGTGATTTTGTTCTCTACAAGGAACGCCACGTGGTCGAGTGCACCTTTGGCAAGCTGAAGCATTACCGCAGAATCGCTACGCGATATGAGAAAACAGCTTGTCATTACATGGAGATGCTGTCATTTGCTGCCGCACTGCTGTGGCTTCGGTAACAAGGCGGCAAAACGTCAACAGAACCTAGTGTAGTGTTTGATTCTTGATAAGTCGTAAATGATTTTTTGCTCTACGATGCTCCACTATGGTTTTCACTGGAGCGAGAAATTGAGAGTTGCCCCAACAATTGTGCTGACGCATGAGCAAAAAAGCGAATTGACCCGACTGGCGCGATCCAAGCGCACCAGCGTGCGTTTGGCGCAGCGCGCCCAGATCGTGCTGCTTGCCGCACAGGGTATGCAAAACAAAGACATCGCCGAACAACTTGGCATCGGGCGCGCGCAGGCCGCTCGTTGGCGTGAGCGCTACCTGCAAAGTGGGTTGCAAGGCATTGAGCGCGATTTGCCGCGCGGGGCACCGCCCGTCAAAGTGGACGTGGCCCGGCTGGTGGAGATGACCACGCAAACCACCCCCGAAGCGGCCACGCACTGGAGCACACGCAAGATGGGCGCGGTGCTGGGGGTCAGCCCCAGTACCGTCATGCGGCATTGGCAGGCGCATGGTCTGAAGCCTCACATCCTGCGCGGCTTCAAAGTCTCGCGCGATCCGCAGTTCGTCGAGAAGCTTGAAGACATTGTGGGCCTGTACATGTCCCCTCCCGAGCATGCGTTGGTGCTGTGCTGTGACGAGAAGAGCCAGGTACAGGCGCTGGATCGCACACAGCCCGGACTACCGCTGAAGAAGGGACGCGCCCAGACCATGACGCACGACTACAAGCGCAACGGCACGACCACGTTGTTTGCCGCACTCAACGTCCTTGACGGCCAGGTCATCGGTCAATGCCAAAAGCGCCACACGCACGTCGAGTGGCTGAAGTTTCTGTGCCAGATCGATCGACAGACCCCAAAAGACAAGACGCTGCACCTGATCGCCGACAACTACGCTACCCACAAGCACCCAAACGTGCAGGAGTGGTTGAAAAAGCACCCGCGATTTCACATGCACTTCACGCCGACCTCGGCGTCGTGGCTCAATATGGTGGAGCGGTTCTTCCGCGACATCACCACCGAGCGGCTGCGTCGTGGTGTGTTTACCAGCGTGCCGGAATTGGTCAAAGCGATTGACGAATACATCGCTCACCACAACACCAACCCCAAGCCATTCATCTGGACTAAGAGCGCTCGCGACATTCTGCAGAAGGTCATTCGCGCCAATAACCGTTTAAGCTCCAAACAGAATGCAACACTACACTAGCAACGGAGTGGTTGGAAAGGCGCAGACTTATGCATCTCTTGCCCACCTTTCGGCCAGAGCAGCCGTCTGTCTTTATCTGCGCTGAGTGTCTGGTTGGGGCCGGATAGCCACAACGAGGATCAGCTATGGGGCTACTCGCTGGGCTTTATTTCACTTCTCGCGCATCAGATACAAAATAGCCGGTTTCGCCAAAACATGAGCTCGGTATACCAATATGCTGATCGTAGATCAGGGATACGCGCTTACCCATCAGGGTATTGATCTTGTTGGCGACGCTATCATCACGCACTGTAAACTGGAATTTCTCCGGCATGCTCCCCGGCACTGCAACCATCGACAGCTCCCCTTCCCAGGTCTTGCACAACCATCCCTTGTTGGAAAATTTCTGTACATAACCTGCACGTTCACCATGTGCATAGCTCCAGTTAAGTATCACCACCAGGTAAATCGCCGCACCAAGCACGACAAAGATCAACATGCCGAGCAGGCTTTTAGCCCATGGAAACCCCGTGTGTATTGCTTGCATTATTTCTCCAAGATGCTTGTTTATTTACGCTAGCAAAGCCAATGTACCCAAAAAAAGCCGCTGTATGTCAGCGGCTTTTTTATACCGGCGGACAATCAGCCCTTGGTGACTTCGACTTGGGTATCCACTTTCTGACGCAGGCGGATATGCAGCTCGCGCAGTTGCTTCTCGTCCACCTCGTTTGGCGCATTGGTCAGCAGACACTGTGCACGCTGGGTTTTCGGGAAGGCAATCACGTCGCGGATCGACTCGGCGCCGGTCATCAGCGTCACCAGACGGTCCAGGCCAAAGGCCAGGCCCCCGTGCGGCGGCGCGCCGTATTTCAGGTTATCCAGCAGGAAGCCGAACTTGTTCTGCGCTTCTTCCGGGCCGATATTCAGTGCATCGAACACCTTGCTCTGTACCTCGGCGCGGTGAATACGTACCGAGCCGCCACCGATTTCCCAGCCGTTCAGGACCATGTCGTAAGCACGTGCACGGCACGCGCCCGGGTTGCTTACCAGCATGTCTTCATGGCCCGGTTTCGGGCTGGTGAACGGATGGTGACAGGCGGTCCAGCGGTTGTCCTCTTCACTGTGTTCGAACATCGGGAAATCTACTACCCACAGCGGTTTCCATTCACGCACGAAGTAGCCACCGGCCTCGCCTTTTTCGTGGCCGATTTTCAGACGCAAGGCGCCGATGGCTTCGTTCACCACTTTCAGCTTGTCGGCGCCGAAGAAGATCAGATCGCCGTTTTCGGCGCCAGTACGCTCCAGCACGGCTTGCAGCGAGGCTTCCGTCAGATTCTTGACGATTGGCGACTGCAAGCCGGTTTCGTTTGGCTGGGTCTTGTCGTTAACCTTGATGTAAGCCAGACCACGCGCGCCATAAATGCCGACGAACTGGGTGTAGGCATCGATTTCCGAACGCGACAAGGCTGCGCCGCCCGGAATGCGCAGGCCCACTACGCGGCCACCTTCCATATTGGCTGCGCCGGCAAACACCTTGAACGGCACATCTTTCATTACGTCGGTGAGTTCGGTGAATTTCAGCGAAACACGCATGTCCGGCTTGTCCGAGCCATAGTAGAACATTGCGTCGTCATAGCTCATGCGCGGGAACTTGCCGAGATCCACGCCAATCGCCTCTTTGAACACATGCAGGGCCATCGATTCGGTGATGTCCATGATCTGCTCTTCGTTGAGGAACGAAGTTTCCAAGTCGATCTGGGTGAATTCCGGCTGACGATCGGCACGCAGGTCTTCGTCGCGGAAACATTTGGTGATCTGGTAGTAGCGATCAAAACCCGCCACCATCAACAACTGCTTGAACAGCTGCGGGCTTTGCGGCAGCGCGAAGAACTGGCCGCTGTGCACACGCGACGGTACCAGGTAGTCACGCGCGCCTTCCGGTGTCGAGCGGGTCAGCATCGGGGTTTCGATATCGATAAAACCAAGGCTGTCGAGATAGTTACGGATCAACATTGCCACGCGATACCGCAGGCGCATGTTCTTCTGCATCGCCGGGCGACGCAGGTCCATCACGCGATGGGTCAGACGCGTATTTTCCGACAGGTTTTCGTCGTCCATCATGAACGGCGGAGTCTCCGACGGGTTCAACACCTCAATCTGTTTTGCCAGCACTTCGATTGCGCCGGAAATCAGATTCTTGTTAACCGTGCCTTCCGGGCGATTACGCACCAGGCCATGAATCTGGATCACGAACTCGTTACGCAGACTATCGGCCAGCTCGAATGCCTCTTTGGTATCCGGATCCACCACCACCTGCACCAGGCCTTCGCGGTCGCGCAGGTCGATAAAGATCACGCCGCCGTGGTCACGGCGACGATGCACCCAGCCTTGCAGGGTAACAGTTTGGCCCAAGTATTGGGTATCGATAAGACCACAGTAGTTTGTACGCATGATGAATGTTCTGATCTGATTTTTATATGATTTGACGAAAACCGGCGGACTTGTCACCGGTTAGGGATGAATATCTGCACGATCCTGATAATAGTCTTCTGCAGTCGGCGCAACCACGCCCATGGAAATGATGTATTTCAACGCATCATCCACCGACATTTCCAGTTCGACTACATCCTTTTTCGGCAACATCAGGAAAAAGCCCGAGGTCGGATTCGGCGTGGTAGGCACGTACACACTGACAAATTCGCCATCCAGGCGCGATGCCACCTCACCGCTGGGGGTGCCGGTCTGGAATGCAATTGTCCAGCTGCCCTGGCGCGGATATTGTATCAGCAGCGCTTTGCGGAATGCTTCACCGCTGCTGGAAAACAATGTATCGGACACCTGCTTGACACTGTAATAGATCGATTTAACGATCGGAATACGCGCCAGCACGCCTTCCCAGAAACGCACCATGCGTTGACCGAGAATATTGGCCGTCGCCAGACCGGTAATAAATACGATCAATACAGTAAGGATTGCACCCAGGCCAGGCACATGAAAACCGAACAGCACCTTTGGCTGAAGACTGCCAGGCAATAGCTGCAGGCTCTGATCCATGGTGCCGATCAAAGCCTGCAGCACCCAGATGGTGATCCCCAGCGGCACCCAGATCAGCAGACCCGTAATAAAATAACGTTTCATATGCCTCTGTCTGCGTTCAATGGCAGGCACAACTACCGCCACAAGGCGACGATGCCGGAGCTGCTTCAGTTGTGGCCGGGCTGGCACTGCTGCCCCCCTTGAAATCGGTGGCATACCAGCCTGAACCCTTGAGCTGGAAACCCGCGGCGCTCAGGGCCTTGGCAAAAGTCGGCTGTTTGCATTGCGGGCACTCGGTCAACGGCTCATCGCTGATCTTGCGCAACACTTCTTTCTGATGACCACAGCTGGTGCAGCGATATTCATAAATGGGCATGGGTATTCTCCTACGGCAAAACAAAACCGGGTTAAAGCAACCGGTAAGTATAACATCGGAAAAGTCATTTCCGTGGCTTCACTCGCTATGGTTCAGATTGGGGCTATCGCCAGCAACCTCAAGGCCGGCATTACCAGCAACCTGTCGCAGTTGCGCAAAGAAACGCTGAATCACATCGGCATCGCGGGTTTTCAGCATTGGCGGCAGGCTTTTCCAGATTTTTTTGCCATAGGGTTTATCCACCAGCCGCGTATCACAAATCATCAACACACCACGGTCGGTCTCGTCACGAATCAGCCGCCCTGCGCCCTGCTTCAGGGTAATGGCCGCACGCGGCAACTGGAACTCCATAAACGGATTACGTCCAGCCTTGTTCATCTGATCCACGCGCGCTGCCAGCACCGGGTCATCCGGCGGCGCAAACGGCAGCTTGTCGATCACCACCAGTTGCAAGGCATCGCCGCGCACATCGATGCCCTCCCAGAAAGTCTGACTGGCGACCAATACAGCGTTGGGTGATTTGCGGAATTTTTCCAGCAGCTCGGTACGCGAGCCCTCACCCTGCAACAGCAAAGGGTAATCCAGCTGCTGTTCGTCAATTTTCTTCTTGACCAGCTCATAGGCCTCCCGCATTGCCCGCAAGCTGGTGAACAACAAGAACGCCCGGCCCTGGCTCGCCAGCAAAGCCGGCCAGGCCTGTTCCACTACTGCAGCGGTAAACTGCGGACTGTTTGCTTCCGGCATGCTACGCGGTACGTACAACAAGGCCTGACTCTTGTAGTCAAACGGACTGTCCCAGCAACCGGTGTCGGCGTCGTCCAGCCCCAATTCCGCACAAAAATGGCGGAAATTGCCATCCACTGCCAAGGTTGCAGAAGTAAATATCCAGGCTTTGGCGTTACCCTCCACCTGCTTGCGAAACAGCGCATCAATCGCCAGCGGCGTGCGATTTAATTGCAAACCGTGGCTGAAAACTTCAATCCAGCGCACCCAGTCATCGTCGGCAGGCTGCTGCCAACGGCGCAACTGTTCGCCAATTGCCTGGCAGCGCTGATAACAACGTGCCAGCCCCTCACTGCGCTCTGCCTGACTTTCCAGCAACGATTCCAGTTGTTCGAGTTTTTCCTGCAGCTCCGCCAGCGCAGGGGCAAATCTCGCCAATCCATCGAGCTGATGTGCCGGCAGGCGCACGCTGTCCTGTTCGAATACCAGCCGCAGATCTTTCACCGCCTTTTCCAGCTTGGCAGAGCCTTCAGGCAAGGCGCCAAAGTCCTTGGCGCCACTGATGCCCTCCGCACGGCTGTCACGCGCCAGCTCCAGCAGCTGGCCACTCCCCAGATGTTCGCCGAGGAAATTGGTCGCCACCTCCGGCAACTGGTGCGCCTCGTCAAAAATCACTGTATTGCAGGCGGGTAGCAGCTCTCCCGCACCTTCATCACGCAGCAGCACATCGGCAAAAAACAGGTGGTGATTCACCACCACCAAGTCCGCCGCCAGTGCTTCTTTGCGCGCCTGGGCGACAAAACATTCCTTGGTATAGGGGCAATCGCTGCCCAGGCAGTTGTCGCGCGTCGATGTCACCTGGTTCCACACTGGCGACTGCTCCGGCACGCCGGCACAGGTGCTTTTGTCGCCACTTTTGGAGATGCGCGCGAAGCTGACGATTTTCTGCATGTGCCGCGTGTCATCCCGCGACAGAAAGCGTCCTTCCTGCTGCGCACGCTCCAGATGGTAGTGGCAGACATAATTGGCTCGACCTTTGAGCAATGCCACGGTCACAGGAACTTTGAGCGCTGCCCGCACGGTTGGCAGATCGCGGTTGAACAGCTGATCCTGCAGGGTTTTAGTGCCAGTAGAGACAATCACCTTGCCGCCAGAGAGCAGCGCCGGTACCAGATAGGCGTAGGTTTTGCCGGTGCCGGTGCCAGCCTCCACAACCAGCTTGTGACGCGCCTCGATGGCATTAGCCACCGCCTCGGCCATGGCGATCTGCTGTGGCCGTGCGCGATAGCCGGCGATGGCTTTGGCCAGCAAGCCATCATCAGAAAATGCAGAATCCAGATCAGCCATGAAAAACCGCAGCAAAAGGGATCAAGTTTAACACGCAGCCATTCGCTTATTGACCTTCAGCCCGGCGTGGTAAATCAGGCATGCGCCACCTATAGTGAAGCACGCAGTGCAACGGGGCCAAGCAATGGAAACAGATCTGCGCGCCATGGCGCACATCAATGAAGAAATCAAGGCGGTGATTGCCATGTCGTTCATGATCAATCTGACCGCCTTGAACGCAATCGTCATGTCCAAGCGCAACAACACCCAATCAGGTTTCTCGGTGGTCAGCAACGAGGTGCGCGTCTTCAGCGGCGATCTGAATCAGATCATGGAACGGTTACGCATTGATGTTGCACTCGTGATGCGCCACGCCGCCAGCCTGCAGAAAATGCAGAAGCTGCACCAGCTGATGCAAAAGGCCGCAGCAGAAATGCAGAAACGTGGCCTGGCAATTGACCAACAAGCGGTTGCGCGCGGCGCAGAAGCATTAAATCAGGTGTGGGCGGTGTTTTCGCGAGAAACACGTAAACTGGAAACGGCGGTAGACGATGCGCTGAAAAACTGTGAAATGGGCGTATTCCTCTCGGTTCAGGCAAAAATCGAAGCGGCCTATAGCCGCCATGCTGCCGCTGCCTTCATGGAAGTTGCCGACCAGTTTGCCGAAAAGGTCGGCGTGGTAATCGACTATCTTTATAAAATCCGACAACTGGCCAGGGACAGCCGTAATGAAAAAGCTGCAAATCATCTATAAAGACGGCGATCACCAGTGGGCAGCGATTGCCCGCGACCCGGACAAACCGGGCTATATCATTGATACCAACGAATACCTGATCGCCAGCGGTGAGCATTATCTGCTCTGCGATCCAGGCGGCATGGAAGTGTTTCCAGCGGTGTTTTCCGCCATCAGCGCACATTTCGATCCACGCCGTATCAACACCCTGTTTGCCTCGCACCAGGATCCGGACATCATTTCCTCGCTCAGCCTGTGGCTGAATTTCAATCCGGATGTGAAGTGCTATCTGCCGTGGCTATGGAGCGGCTTCGTGCCACACTTCGGCGGCGACGATCAAACATTCCTGAAAATTCCCGACAAGGGCATGGATCTGGAGCTGGGTACGATCAAGCTGCAGGCCGTACCTGCGCATTACCTGCATTCGTCAGGCAATCACAACCTGTACGATCCGAAAGCAAAAATCCTCTTCTCCGGAGATGTTGGCGCTGCGCTACTGCCACAAGGTGAGGACTATCTGTTTGTGAAGGATTTCGACAGCCACATCCGCTTTGCCGAAGGCTTTCATAGACGCTGGATGGGCTCCAACGAGGCGAAGAACCAGTGGTGCGAACGTGTATCCCGGCTGGACATCGACATGTTGTGCCCGCAGCACGGTGCAATTTATCAGGGCGCCGATGTCCATCGTTTCATCGACTGGTTTCATAAGCTGCAAGTAGGACAGATGATGGACTAAATAACGGGGCGCAAGCCC
>JAUPTR010000007.1 GCA_030917985.1 Pseudomonadota bacterium
CGGCCGTCACATGCAGCTTGCTGCCGGCCAAAGGAAAATAACTTGCCTTGAAACCCACGCCACCAAAAGTAGTGTCCGCCTTGTAAGAGATATCGCTGACACTGCGTGTGGTATTGATTTTGCCCGAGCCATAGTCAAGCGAAACGGTAAAGGCATCAGTCAGCGCATTAGTGAAATCCAGACCAATGCCGTTGGTGCCGGCAACAACGCCAACGGCGTATCCATCGGCTTGCACCATACCGGTGGCAGCCGCCAGTAACAGCGCAACGGCAATACGTGATTTGACTTGCATTCTTTTCTCCTCCAAACGGCAATAACAACCAGCTATTGGTCAACACCAACCGCCAATTAGTTCTGTTGGGTATCCTGCGCACATAAAAACAACGGGAAGCCGTCACGCTGATCGGCCTGCACCTCGGTCTGGACGCGGATATCGTCAATCCGGCATTCGCGAAACAAGGCAATGCTGTTATCTGCGATCAACTCAACGGAATCCAGCGGGTGCAGCGGCCAAACATAACCCTCCCAGCGCTCGCCGTTTTCACGTGCACTGACCGTGAGGCGCAACTCGTTGTTTTCATGCGCAGCCAGGACGGCGACCGGCGTTTCGTTTGCCTGACGAATCTTGCGAATGATACGACTCGCCACCAGTTGCAACCCCAGCTCGTAACGGGCAAAACGGCCGTTATACAGTGCCTGCTGCAATGTTTGTGCGGGACGCGGGATCGCCAGCAGCGACAGATTATCCTGCTTCAGCTGGCGGTTCAGTTCTTCTGCCAGTTTCATCCCCCAGCCACTGGCATCACCGCCAAGCCGCACCGGCGATGGCTGGCCAGCCTGCTGAATCGCCACCCCAACCAGAAAACGCAGATGGACGGTTTCATCGCCCGCAACAATATCATCGGCCACCAGATCCAGCGGCACACCGCGCGCGGCATCCTGCAGATGACGGGACCAGCGATAAACCTGCGGCAAGGTCCATTTCTGCAAGCTCTGCAGCGACAGCATACACGCCGACAGCCCTACTTCGCGCTCATTGGCAAACACGCCATGTTGCGCCAGCAGTGTAGTCACAGCAGCCACATCCGGCAAACGGCCCGGCACCTGAACCTGGCCACGTGTACCTGCAGCCACCAGCAATACCGGCAGCGCAAACACTACGGCACGGGTGCCCTGCTCCGGCGATGCTTCCAGCGAGTCACGCAACTCATTCCACAAGTATTTGTATGCTTCCTGCGATGGCGACATGGCCAGCGCTTGCTGCAACTCGTCGTTGCGATCGTTTTCCAGTGCGTCCTGCAGCACATGCTGCAATTCAGCATTGGCCTGCTCGCGCTCCGGCTGTTCCTTGGCGGTCAGCACCCGCATCACTTGGCGGATATAGGGGTTTTTGGCATCAACGCGCGCAAACATACGGGGATCAGGCAAATACATTGAGGAGTCTTTCTACACAATTTAAATCAGTCACAGAGGCCGAGACTGACATGGAATCGGATCGCAGATTATATATCTTTACAATGACTTAACTAAGGGCATTGAAGCTATTTATTAAAAACTTGTGCACAGCAGCAAGTTTTTCTTGACAAACCGTAACCGCATATTAGATAATTCTAATCGTCAAGCACAGCTTGTTCTTGATAGTTTCTCCTCTATTTCTCCTTTGTATTATTGGGCAGCGCGGATTGATATCCGCGCTTTTTTTTGCCTGTTTTTTGCCGCAGGGGCAGGAGAAACGCTGAAGCGGGATTGTACCGAAAAACTACTGGGCTGCCTCCCGCCACCAAGTTCACTCCGACTCTCGGGCACGGCAGAAAATCCATGCCAAGCCTTTCATCCAATTGAAAAATTACTACGTTTTAATGATGCATAAGAAAATACCCTTGCGGGGCAATATCTATGCGACAATCCGCGCCTTGTTTACATGGCTGGACACCGAGGATTGAGGAGAACCAGATGAAGTTTCGCTTCCCCATTGTCATCATTGATGAAGACTTCCGTTCCGAGAACGCCAGCGGCCTTGGCATTCGCGCCCTGGCCGAGGCCATCGAAGCCGAAGGCATGGAAGTGCTGGGAGTAACCAGTTACGGTGATTTATCCAGCTTTGCCCAACAGCAAAGCCGTGCCTCAACCTTCATTCTGTCGATTGACGACGAAGAATTCCTGTCAGACGAAGATGCGGATACCGCCATCGCCCAGTTACGTGCGTTTGTTGAGGAAATCCGCTTCCGCAACGCCGACATCCCGATTTTCCTGCATGGTGAAACCCGCACCTCGCGCCACATCCCAAACGATGTACTGAAAGAGCTGCACGGTTTCATCCACATGTTTGAGGATACGCCGGAGTTTATTGCCCGTTATGTACTGCGCGAAGCCAAAACCTATCTGGAAAGCCTGCCTCCGCCGTTTTTCCGCGCGCTGACGCACTACGCATCAGATGGCTCGTATTCCTGGCACTGCCCTGGCCACTCGGGTGGCGTGGCGTTCCTGAAATCGCCGGTAGGCCAGATGTTCCACCAGTTTTTCGGTGAAAACATGCTGCGCGCCGACGTCTGCAACGCGGTTGACGAGCTCGGCCAACTGCTTGATCACACCGGCCCGGTAGCGGCATCCGAGCGTAACGCTGCACGCATTTTCAACTGTGATCACCTGTTCTTCGTCACCAATGGCACCTCGACCTCGAACAAGATTGTCTGGCACTCCACCGTTGCTCCTGGCGATATCGTGGTGGTTGACCGCAACTGCCACAAGTCCATCCTGCACTCGATCATGATGATGGGTGCGATTCCGGTCTTCCTGATGCCTACCCGCAACAACTTCGGCATCATCGGCCCGATTCCGCTGTCGGAATTCCAGCCAGAAACCATCGCCAGGAAAATCGCCGCGCATCCGTTTGCCAAGGATGTGAAAAACAAGCCACGCATTCTCACCATCACCCAGAGCACCTACGACGGCATTCTCTACAACGTGGAGAAGATCAAGGAAATGCTCGGCGACAACATCGATACACTGCACTTCGACGAAGCCTGGTTGCCACACGCCACGTTCCACGATTTCTATCGCGAATTCCACGCCATCGGCAAGGATCGCCCGCGCAGTCCGGACGCGATGATTTTTGCCACCCAGTCGACACACAAGCTGCTGGCTGGTCTGTCTCAGGCATCGCAGATTCTGGTACAGGATTCGGAAACCCGCGCGCTGGATCGCGACCTGTTCAACGAAGCGTATCTGATGCATACGTCGACCAGCCCGCAATATTCGATCATCGCCTCCTGCGACGTTGCGGCGGCGATGATGGAGCCACCGGGCGGCACGGCACTGGTGGAAGAATCCATTCTCGAAGCGCTGGATTTCCGCCGCGCAATGCGCAAGGTCGACGAAGAATTTGGCGACAGCTGGTGGTTCAAGGTGTGGGGTCCGGATTTTCTCTCGGACGACGGCATGGCCGACCGCGAAGACTGGATGCTGCGCAGTGGCGACAAGTGGCACGGCTTTGGCGATATCGCCGAAGGCTTCAACCTGCTTGACCCGATCAAGGCAACCATCATCACACCGGGGCTGGATGTGGATGGCGACTTTGCCGATTCCGGCATCCCGGCAGCGATTGTGACCAAATACCTGGCCGAACACGGCGTGATCGTCGAAAAAACCGGCCTTTACTCGTTCTTCATCATGTTCACCATCGGCATTACCAAGGGACGCTGGAACACCCTGGTAACCGCATTGCAGCAATTCAAGGACGATTACGACCGCAATCAGCCGCTGTGGCGCGTATTGCCGGAGTTTGTGGCCAAACATCCGCAATACGAACGCACCGGCCTGCGCGACCTGTGCGACAAGATCCACGGCATTTACAAGGACAACGACGTGGCCCGCCTGACCACCGAGATGTACCTGTCGCCAATGGAATGTGCAATGCGTCCGTCGGATGCGTTTGCCAAAATGGCGCACAAGGAAATCGAGCGGGTCACCATCGACGAACTGGAAGGCCGCATCACCGCAGTGTTGCTGACACCTTATCCACCGGGCATTCCGCTGCTGATTCCGGGTGAACGCTTCAACCGCACCATCGTGCGTTATCTGGAATTCGCACGCGACTTCAACGAACGTTTCCCCGGCTTTGAAACCGACATTCACGGCCTGGTGAAACGCGACTTGAACGGCCGCGACCAGTATTACGTCGACTGCGTCAAAGACTGATTCACGCCCCAAGCGTAAAAAAATGAGCCGGACCTGTCCGGCTCATTTTTTTTGTGGCAACGCTGGCGATTGATAAACCAGAAGCCCAAGCATGATCAATCCCGTGCCCAGCCACACGGCCATACTGATCGGCTCCTGGTTCAGATAGTGTCCCAGCAGCAGGGAGGTGACCGGCGTAATCAACTGGATCAGCGCGACCGACACCGGCTTCAGTCGTTGCAACAGATAGCCATATAGACTGAATGCGATCAGCGTGGCGAACACCACCATATAGGCCAGTGACAGGCTGGCGCGCAGCGGCCACTGCTGTGGCCAGGACCAATCCCCGAGCCACCAGCTCAACACATACAGCGGCGTGGCCACCAGCAGCGAACCCAGCGTAAGGGCCAACGGCGGCACAGCAGCATCCAGCCGCTTGATCCAGACAGAAGTGACCGCCTGCGAAGCCGCGCCGGCCAAAACAATCAACGCACCGTACAGAAACAGCGCATCGCCACGAAATGCGCGCTGGTGAATCTCGATCAGACCACACAAGGCCAGCAACAAACCCGCCCAGTGCTGCCAACGCAAATGCTGGCGTAACCACAACACCGAGAACAGACCGGTGAGCAAGGGGCCGGTGCCATACAACACGGCGATCAGGCCGGAATTGACATATTGCGCGCCGAGATAGGTCAGCCCCATGGCAACAAACAGATTCATGCCGCCGATCAGATAGGTCCAGCGCGCAGCTACGGTCTGTGGCAGGCGCACGCCAAACCAGCGACAGACCAGCCAGGCCAGTGGCAGAGTGAACATCATGCGCAGTGCCACGGCCTGAAAAAAACCAAAGCCGTCCACGCCCCAGCGGATGCCGAGTGCGGTAGTCGACCAGATCAACACCACGGAAAGATAGGCCAGCGCAGTCATGACAAGACAACGCCACGGCAACAGGCCGTGGCGCTGGAAAAACCACGATTATAAAGGATCAGGCTGCCGAGGGCCTGCCAGACTTGAGACTGGTCTGCTTCAGCAGAGATAAAAACAGCACACTTTTTTACCGATTGTTCGTTGCGTGGCCCGCTATACGCTTCAAAAGCAGGCAAATCCGGCCTCGTTTTCCCACTCGGCTCGCCACGATCGCTCAAGTCGGACAGGCTGCTAGCCGGAGAGCGTTTCCAGGTGGCGGATCACCTCATCGCTGGCGCGTTCCATCCTCATCACCGACTGCAACGCAGCGGCAATATCGCCCGCATCGAATTTGTGCAAGGCGTCCAGGCCTGATTGATGCACCGCCATATGCGGCGCCTCAAGCTCGCGGTAGCCGCTGCAATGCGAAAATCGCGCCTTGCCTTCGCCATGATAATACCAGTGCCCCAGCCGGCAATCCGTATGGCCGGCAAGATCAATACCACTGCGCACACCCAGTAAACGCTGATACACGTCGAATTTGAACAACAAATGATCGATTTTCGCCAGCTCGGCAAAACTACGTTGGGCAGCGTGATCAATCGCCAGCTCCATCTGTGCCGACAACGTCACCATTTCACCCATGCCCTGGCGTGCGCCCACGCCGATATCACTGGCACGTTGCGACTGCTCCGCCAGCATCTGCATGTTGCCGCGGGCGTTGTCGGTTTCATTGCGTATTGCCGACACCAGCGAAGTGATTTCCGCTGTGGCCGTGGTGGTGCGCTCTGCCAGCTTGCGCACCTCATCGGCCACCACGGCAAAGCCACGCCCCTGCTCACCCGCGCGGGCAGCCTCAATCGCAGCATTCAGCGCTAGCAGATTGGTCTGATCGGCAATTTCCTTGATCAGTTGCACAATGCCGCTGATCTGACTGGCGCGTTCATCCAGACTGCTGACCTGGCTGGCAGCCTGCCTCGACGTGTCCGCCAGACGCGACAGACTCGACGACATGTCCTCGACTGCACCGCTACCTGAGCTGGATATCTGCTTGGCGGCAGAAGCCTGCTGGCAATCTTCGGCCAGCTTGCTGGCCATGTCGCCCAGGCTGCGCTGGCTGGCCACAAAAGTATCGCTGAAGTGCAGCAAGCCCTCTGCCAGCCCCGACAACAACCGGGAGCGCTCCTGCGCTGCAGCAGCTTCGCTGCGCGCCGCATCCAGCTCACTGCGAATTTGCTGCAGCTGCTGGCTCAGCGCCATGTTTTCCGAACGCAGATCAGCCAGCTCGGAAGGCTGGATTGTTTGCGGGGAGGAAGTGTTCCAGAACGCCATGTGTTCTCCTGAATAACGATACAACCACACCACTCGCCGGCATGTCCGGCCGTACAAGGTGGCACATAATCGAATTCAGTTATAGGCAAGCGCAGCAGGGCTTGCCAAGACATGGAAAAGAAGAGGGGCTATTCAGGCTGCGGGCCAAAAGCACGACGCGGTGATTGCTGCAGACGAGCCTCCAGCTCACGCAGATATCGTGCGCGGCTTTCACGTCTTTGCAGCTCTTTTTGCAGAAACAACTGGCGTTGTTCGGGGGTGAGGATATCCAGCAACTGCTGGCGATCAAAGCCGTTTTCGCGCACTTTGCGTTGCCACATTTCGCGCTGCTCGGGGCTGAGGCTTTCCAGCAACTGCATACGATCGCGCCGGCGCTGCTCGGCAAACTGGCGTAGCTGATCACGGTCTTCCGGGCGCAGCCGGTCCAGCGGAGAAACAGGGGCAGACTCACGCCAGTGGCGGCGTAACCGCTCAGCCTCTTCGGGGGTGACCGTACCGTCATGCAGCGCACGCTCCAGGCGCCGCTCGCGATACTCCTGCATATTGCGCTCAACCGACTGCAAGGCATCTGCGCCGGGCGGCGGAGTGTCGGCGTGCGCCATCGCAGCGATCATGCCGCCGATCAGGAACAACGCGTGAAACAAACGCCCGTGCTGTTGCATGGATTAATCACCACCAGGAGATATATGAATGCCCTGCTGCATTCTAAAACCAATTGCGTTGCTGAGATATGTGGCCGGCGCGGCAATTGTAAATTGCTGTAACAATTGCTGGCTAAACGCAAAGCCGGATTTCATCGGCCAACGAAATCGGTAAACTGAGCGCATGGATAATAACGCAAAAAAATTGCTGGTCATCGACGACGACCCCCGACTGCGCGAGCTGCTGCTGCGCTATCTGAGCGAACAAGGGTTCGACGTAGACGCCTACGCCGATGCCAGCCAGCTGGAAAAACGCCTGCAGCGCAACCGGCCGCATTTGCTGATTCTTGATCTGATGCTGCCCGGCGAAGACGGACTGTCGGTGTGCCGCCGGCTGCGGGCGCTGGGCGATACACTGCCAGTGATCATGCTCACCGCACGCGGTGACGAGGTAGACCGGATTGTTGGCCTGGAAATGGGCGCCGACGATTATCTGCCCAAGCCCTTCAACCCGCGCGAGCTGCTGGCGCGCATCAATGCCATTCTGCGCCGCCAGCCGGCTGTGCCGGCGCTCGCCAGTGCCTACATCGAAGACGAAACTTACGAATTCGGCGATTTCCGTCTGGAAGCCGGCAGCCGCAAGCTGTTCAGGGGTGACACCGAAATCACCCTGACCCACACCGAATTCTCGCTGCTGAAGGTGCTGGCGCAACACCCGCGCCACCCGCTATCGCGCGAACGCCTGATGGAACTGGCACGCGGCAAGGATTACGACTCGTTTGACCGGGCCATCGACGTGCAGATTTCGCGCCTGCGCAAGCTGATTGAAGACAACCCGGGCGAGCCGAAACTGATCCAGACGGTTTGGGGCTTTGGCTACGTATTTGTTCCCGACGGCGCCGCCCGCTGATGCGCCTGTTGCCGCGCAGCCTGTTTGGCCGACTGGCTCTGCTACTGATGTCGCTGATGCTGGTATCGCAGCTGTTCACGCTCGGCCTGCTGCGCTTCAGCCACCAGCAGATTGAAGCACAGCAACTGGCAGAACAGGTGATCGACACGCTGGCCGAGCTGGAAACCGCGCTGCAAGGCTTTGCGCCGGATGAGCGGGTGGCGTTTCTGGCGCTGCGCCACCGCCCCTATTCGATCAATCTGGAACCCGCCGCCGAGGTAATGCCGCCGAATGCCAGCCCCTGGCAACATCCCCACGCCGAACGGGTGCTGCAATCGCTGGCCAGTTTTGGCATGGTGGTGCAATCCGCCAGACTGCAGATACAGCCCAAACAGCA
>JAUPTR010000008.1 GCA_030917985.1 Pseudomonadota bacterium
CGGGTTGCCGCCGAAGCCGAAGGCAATCCGGCCGCCTGCCATTTGCCGCAGGCGCTGGCCGATGGTTTCGGCGGCGCTGATGCCCTCGCACAGGGTCAGCGCGTGTTCGATGCCCGGTAGTTGTTTGATGAAGCGGCCGCCGGTGGCGATGATCAGCGCGTCGTTGTGAATCTCGCCGTGCTCGGTCTGCACGATGCGGCCGCCGTCGCGCAGCCCGGTAACGCTGGCCTGGGTGTGCTGGAGGCGGTGTTTATCCAGAAACGGCTGCAGCGGCAGGCACAGGTCGGCCCCCTGCCGGAGCCCGGTGGGAATCCAGATCAGGCTGGGCAGGTAAACGAACTCCAGGCTGGGCGAAACGATGCGGATGCTGGCTTGCGGCGCTTGCCGGCGCAGTTCGCGGGCGGCCTTGAGTGCGGCAAAGCCGGCGCCGAGGATGACGATGTGCGGCGTGGTGTGGTTCATGCTGAAGCTCCCGGTTCAGGTGTCAGGGCGGCTTGGCCCGGCTGCTCGTGGGTCTGGCCATCGCGGATCTGGTAAATGCGTTTGAAGGTGGGGATGATTTTTTCGTCGTGGGTGACGACAATCACCGCCGTGTGAAACTGCTGCGCCATCTGGTTGAGGATGCGGATCACGGCCAGCGCCCGTTCGCTGTCCAGCGGTGCGGTTGGCTCGTCGGCCAGGATCACCGGCGGCCGGTTGACCAGCGCCCGCGCAATCGCCACCCGCTGCTGCTCGCCGCCGGACAGCCGGGTGGGCATGGCGCTGGCGCGGTGGGCCACGTCCAGCGCCTGCAGCAATTGCAGCGCCTGTTGCCGTGCCTGCGCATTGGGCTGGCCGGCCAGCATTGGCAGCAGCGCCACGTTGTCCAGCACATCCAGAAACGGGATCAGGTACGGCGCCTGGAACACGAAACCGATCTGGTCGCGCCGCAGGGCGCGCAGATCGGCCACCTGCCAGCCTTGGTCGTAAATCACCTTGCCGCCCAGCGTCATGCGCCCGGCGCTGGGCTCGATCACCGCGCCCAGGCATTTCAGCAGTGTGCTTTTGCCCGAGCCGGACGGCCCGATCAGGCCGACGACTTCGCCCGGCGCCACCCGCAGGTTTACCCCCTTCAGCGCATCGACGGCGGTATCGCCCTGGCCGTAGCGCTTGCGCAGGCCTTCAATGATGATGCCGTTGTGCGTGTCAGCCACCGATTGCCTCCGCCGGGTCGATTTTGAGTGCGGCACGAATCGCCAGCGCGCTGGCGACGATGCAGATGACCATCACCGCTACCAGACCGCGCACCGCGTCGGCCGGCTCCAGCAGCACATATTTGGGAAACGCCGGCGCCCAGAAAGTGGCAACGGTCTTGCCGACCACGAAGCCGATCAGCCCCAGCGCCACGGCCTGCTGGACGATCATCGCGGCAATGGTCCGGTTGCGGGTGCCAATCAGCTTGAGCACCGCGATTTCCCGGATTTTGCCCATGGTCAGGGTGTAGATGATGAAAGCGACAATGGCGGCGCTGACAATCGCCAGAATCACCAGAAACATGCCGATCTGGCGCGCCGAGGTGGCAATCAGCTTGGCCACCAGAATCTCCTCCATCTGCGGCCGGGTGTAGGCGGACAGCCGCTTCCAGCGGCGGATCGGCTCGGCCACGTTGTCAGGATCGCTGCCCGGCGCCAGCTGCACCAGAATCGCGTTGACGTAGGGGTAGCTGTCCTGCAGCGCCTGCACTGCCGGCAGCAGGCCGGGCTGGGCCGGGTTGTTGAGCACGGGGTTGCGCTCGGTGCGGGTGCGCTGGCGCACGATGGCATCGTTATCCTTGAGGAATTGCGCCTGCTGCGCATCCTTGAGCGGAATGAACACCATCGGATCGCCGCCCGACGACACCGTGCGGCGCGACACGCCCACCACCGTGTAAACCTGCCGGCGGATGCGAATCCGCTCGCCCAGTTGCAGCCCGGTCGATACATCGGCCACCGCTTCGTAATGGCCGCGCACCAGCTGCCGACCGGCCAGCAAAAAGCGCGGGTGGCCCGGTGTGCCCGGCCCGTCGGCTGCCACGCCGACAATCATCGCCCGCACGTCGTTGCCGCTCGTCTGGCCACCCGGTAGCACCCGGCGGATCTGCATGGTGAGATAGGTGACATTGGCCGCCCGCGCCACACCCGGCATGGCGCGGATGCTGCGGTAGAGGTCGGCGTCGAGGCTGGACGATTCTGCATACGGCCCCTGGGTATCCTGCTGCACCACCCACAGATCGGCGCCGCTGTTGTCGAGCAGCACTTTGGCATCGTCGACCATGCCGCGATACACCCCGGCCATGGTGAGGGTGACGCCGATCAGCAGCCCCAGCCCCAGCCCGGTAAAAACAAACTTGCCCCAGGCATGCAGAATGTCGCGTCCGGCAAGGCTGATCATCGCCGGCTTCCCGCACTGGCCACACCGGGCAGCGCCTCAACCGGCTTGATCCGCGTGTCGGCGCTCAATGCCTTCTGGCTGTAAACCACCACCTGTTCGCCGCCGCGCAAGCCCTGGCGCACCTGAACCTTGCCGTTCAGATCGCCGGCACCCAGCGCCACTGGCTGAAAGCGCAGCTGCCCGTTATCCACCTGCCACACGCCGATCTGGCCGTTCTGCCGCTGGATGCTGGCATTGTCGATCACCGGGCCGGCCGGCAGGCTGGCGAGCGTAACCGTCACCTCCGCCAGCTCGCCAATCGGCGGGGTGATCGCCCCGGCAAAGCCCACTTTGGCCAGGATTTCTTCCGTGGTTGCGTCGGCGTAGGGCTCGATCCGCTCCACCTTGCCCGGCAGCGGCGCATCGCCCTGCGAGCGCAGCACGATCTGTGCCTTCAGCCCGGCCTTCAGCCCGGCGGCGCGTTGCTGGTCAAACCGCACATCCAGCCACAGCCCGCCGTGTTCCACGATCTCCAGCACCGCCTGCCCCGCCAGCAGCGTGGTGCCCGGATCGGCATTGCGGCGCACCACCCAGCCATTCACCGGCGCACGCAGCGTCAGATTGTCGCGCTGGCGGCGGCTGGCTTCGCGCTCGGCCTGCAGTCGCTGCCGCTCCTGTTCGGCACTGGCCAGCGCCGCCTGCGCCGCCCGCAATCCGGCCTGTGCCGCCTGCCATTCCTGCCGCTTGGCCAAGGTCAGCTCGGGGCTGGCAAAACCGCTCGTCTGCAATTGGGCGTAACGCTGCGCCTGTTGGGCGGCGAATTCCTGCCGCACCTGTGCCTCGTCGCGTTGCGCACGGGCCGCCACAATCCCCGCATCGGCACGCTGCAGCGCTGCCTGCTGCGCCGCCACCCGCTGATCCAGATCCACCGGCTCGACCTCTGCCAGCCATTGCCCGGCCCGCACCTTGTCGCCGGTCTGCACCGCCACCCGGCTCAAGCGGCCGGCGCTGGTCGGCCCCACCTTGTGCGTCGCCCGCGCCACCACGTTGCCGGTGCCAAACAACGCCGGCGTCAGCGGCTGTTTTTCTACCTTGCCCAGCACCACCGGCACCGGCGCCAGCGGCCCGGAATTCAGCGCCACGTAGCCAAACACCGCCAGCAGCGGCAGCAACACGGCAATCAGCAGCAGCGTGCGTCGGCTTTCCGGCGCCAGTGATTTCAGCGGCATGATGTCAGCCCCCGTTGATACAGGCCGAACACCGCATCCGCCTGTTTTTGCATGTGTTCGATCTCGCCCGTCAGCAGCGATTGCATCACCAGCCCCTGAATGGTGCCGATGAACAACATCGCCGCCGTTGGCGTATCCACCTCGGCCGCAATCTCACCGCCGGCACGGCCACGCTCGATCTGCGCCGCCAGCCGGGCGCGGTATTGCTGCAGCAGCGCCAGCACCACCTGTTTGGCCGGCGTTGGCTCCGGGTGCTGCAATTCGCCAAACAACATGCGCGGCACCCCCGGATAGCTGGCCACAAAGCCGACATGCGCGTTGAATATCGCCCGCAACGCCGCCAACGGCGCCAGATCGGCCGACGCCTGATCGATGCGGCCCAGCAACTCGGCAGCCACCCAGTTCATCGCCGCCTCCCAGATCGCATCCTTGCTCGGAAAATGGCGAAACAACGCCCCCTGCGTTACCTGCATCTCGGCGGCAATCGCCGCCGTAGTAATCGAGCCCGGATTCTGCCGCCCGGCCAGCCGGATCACGGTTTCAACCGTAACCGCCCGCCGCGCATCGGCCGACAGATGTTTGCCTGGGGTATCCATAAAAACCGCCATAAAAGATAGTGAGTGATTACTATCTTAGCGGCCGCCGGGTAAATTGCAAGCCCGCTGATGATGCCGGGCCAAATCAGTTTGGCTGGCTGCGGCCGGGTGGCAAGGCTGGGGGGCAATACTGGTGCGGCGTGCAGGTTATTGTTTTAAGCGCAGTTAATGGCAAGGGTAGACGCCCTGTCGATACATGCCCTGTTTTAAGGTGTATAGTTTTATTGGTTCATACACATCAGGCAATCACCATGCGCACCAATATCGAAATCGACGATGACTTGATGCAGGCCGCCATGCTTGCCGGCGGGTTCAAAACCAAAAAAGAAACCGTCGAAGCCGGGCTGAAAATGCTGGCACGCAAACGCATCTACCGCGAGATCGCGGCCATGCGTGGCAAATTGCAATGGGAAGGCGATCTGGACGCAGAGCGCAACGACATCGACCCGGAAGTGAGCATCGATGCTGATCGTTGATAGCAGCGTCTGGATCGACTATTTCGGCCGCAATCAAACGACTCAGGCGCAACAACTGGACAACCTGCTGATGGCGGGCGAGCAGACCATCGTGGTCGGCGATCTGATCTTGCACGAAGTACTGCGCGGCTTTCGGCATACCAAGCTGTTTGAACAGGCACAGCGCCTGCTGGGCAAGCTGCCATGCGAAACGCTGGCAGGCGAGCGCAACGCCATTGCCGCCGCCCAGCACTATCGCACCCTGCGCGCGCTGGGTTATACCGTGCGCAAAAGCAACGATGTGCTGATTGCCACCTGGTGTATTGCCGAAGGCGTACCGCTGCTGGCCGCCGACCGCGATTTCGAACCGTTTGCCCGGCATCTTGGTCTGCAGTTGTTGTAGCCATCGCGGGGCGCAGCCATCATGGCTGCCCCCTATGCCGATTTCCGCCAGACGGCGCTTGATGCCATAATGCATTACAAATGTAATGCAAAGGATAAGTCATGAAAACGGCAACGATTCCTGCGCTCCGGGTTGACCCCGCGTTGCGGCAGGCGGCGGAAGACGTATTGCAGGCAGGCGAAACCTTGTCCAGCTTCGTTGAACAGTCGGTACGGGCAAACATCGAGCGCCGCCGGCAGCAACAGGCGTTTATTGCCCGAGGCCTGATGGCGCGTGACGAGGCGCGGGAGAACGGTGACTACCTTGCCGCAAGCGATGTCCTGCAGGAACTGGATGACATGCTGGCCGACGCTGAGCGCAAAGCCGCCCGGTGAGCTACCGCATCCGCTTTACCCGTGCCGCCCGGGATGACCTGAAACGGTTGTACGCATTCCTGCTGGAACACGACCTGCACGCGGCGCGACGGGCGCGAAACGCGATTGGCAAGGCCATCGAATGCCTGCAGGAATTCCCTTTCTCCTGCCGCAAGGCCACACCGGACAACCCGTTTCTGCGCGAACTGATCATCCCGTTTGGCACAGCAGGCTATGTGGCGCTATTCGAAATCGAAGACAGTGAAATCGTCACCATCCTCGCCATCCGGCATCAGCGGCAAGACGATTATTATTAGGCTGGAGGGCAATACTGGCGCGGCTTGCAGCCAAGGCTGCAAGGCAGTACCAGCGCGGCTTGCAGCGCAGTCATGGTTTGTTGTGGGCGTTCACAAGCAATGTGGGGAAAGTGTTACGTCCCAGCTTTTCACAGAACGAAATGCTTCCAGTAATGGCTTTTGCGTTTCCCGACAGGGGGCTTCTTCCTGTGTTGTCTTCTACTCATGAATTTATAGGCCCTGACAGATAATGAGTCGTTTCTACTACAAAAATAACATCGCATTATTTCTTATTGAGACAACTGAATCAATTCTTG
>JAUPTR010000063.1 GCA_030917985.1 Pseudomonadota bacterium
CCGTAGAACTCCTGCAAGGCGGCATATAGCGAAATCCCCTGCCCTGCAAGCTGCGCCTCCAGTGCATCGGTGACCTCACGCGCGGCAGCGAATGCCTGCTCGGGGTTGAGCGAAGACAGAAACAGACGGTTGTTCTTGATGAAACCGGCTGCCAGCAGCCCCTGCTCGATGCCCGCCCAGATCCGGCTGGCACTCTCGGGCCCCAGATGTTCATGATCCAGCGTGATCACAATCGCAGTTTTCATGTCTTGCACCCATCATTGTTACCCGCAGTCTGCAAGCCGGTCATTCACCGGTCTTTCAGCGCGGTCTCAAGCGAGCCGAGCAACCGGGCAGCATTAAACGGCTTGACCACAAACCCTCTGGCGCCCTTGCCCAGAGCGGCGCGCACGCGGTCCATGGTTGCCTCGCCGCTCATCATCACGATCACCGGGTTGCCCACCGCCTGAATCATGTCGATCAGCGTGATGCCATCACTATCGGGCAAATTGATATCAAGCAGCACCAAGCCAGGCTTGATTTCGGGAATCTGTTTCAACGCAGCCTCACCGGAGGAGCACTCCGCCACGACATCGTATTCCGCATTACGCAGAATCCCGGTTGTCAGCGAGCGTAGAATCGGGTCATCGTCGACCACCATCACGGTCGGTTTGCGATACATGATTTTTTTCCTGACCAACAGACTGATTCATTATTGGCAAAAAATGCATCACTTGCCGCCTGATATACTCACGCCTTTGCGATTTGTGCGCCACCCCACCATGCCGTCGATTCACCTGTTACCCGATCACCTGATCAACCAGATCGCCGCCGGCGAGGTGGTGGAACGCCCCGCCTCGGCATTAAAAGAGATGCTGGAAAACAGCCTGGACGCGGGTGCCGGCGAGATTCAGGTAGAGCTGCAGAACGGCGGCAGCAAGCTGATTCGCGTCAGCGACGACGGCAAGGGCATGGCTGCCGACGACCTGGCGCTGGCGCTGACACGCCACGCCACCAGCAAAATCGCCACACTCGAAGACCTGCATCAGGTGGCAACACTCGGCTTTCGCGGCGAAGGGCTGGCGAGTATTGCCTCGATCTCGCGGCTGACACTGATCAGCCGCCAGCAGCACAGCCCCCACGCCTGGCAGGTGGACAGCCACAGCAGCAGCACCGGCGAGCCGCAACCGGCGGCGCTGGCCGGCGGCACGCGTGTGGAAGTGCATGATCTTTATTACAACACCCCGGCGCGGCGCAAGTTTCTCAAATCCGACGCGACCGAATACGCGCATTGTGAAGACGTGTTCAAACGTATTGCGCTGGCGTTTCCGCAAGCTGGCTTCACGCTGATCCACAACGGCCGGGTGCAACACCGCCTGCCGCAGCAAACCTTGCAGCAGCGGGTAAAAACCCTGCTCGGCGTCGAGTTTGCCAATACGGCATTACTGGTGGATGAAAGCAGCAACGGACTGGTTCTGAGCGGTGTGGTCGGCTCGCCCACCGTAGCCAAGGGCACGCGCGACGCACAGTTTTTCTACGTCAACGGCCGTTTCATCCGTGACAAGCTGGTGACCCACGCCATTCGCGAGGCGTATCGCGACGTGCTGCATCATGATCGCCATGCCTGCTACGTGTTATTTCTGCAACTGCCGCCCGAGGCCGTGGATGTGAATGTGCATCCGACCAAAATTGAAGTACGGTTCCGCGAGCCGCAGCCGGTGCATCGTTTCCTGTTCCATACGGTACACAAGGCACTGGCCGGCACCTCTGCCGGTGCCGTGGCCAGCGCTGGCGTGGAGCACACGCCGGCTACGCCGCAACGGCCTGGCATCCACCTGCCGCAACAACGTTTCGAGCAAGTGGCGATGCCACTCAGCGCGCAGGAACCCAACAATTTCTACGCCACGCTGTTTGGCCCGCGCGAGGCCCGGATCGCGGCACCGATGGCCAGCACCGGTGATACCGCCGTGGCCGGTTATCGACCGCAGTCCCCCGCGATACCGGCATACAACCCGACCGAAGCACCGCCACTGGGCTTTGCACTGGCGCAGTTGCACGGCATCTACATCCTGGCGCAAAACGCCGAGGGGCTGATTGTGGTGGACATGCACGCGGCGCACGAGCGGGTGGTTTACGAAAAGCTGAAAACCGCGTTTGACGGGCAGCCACTGCTGATGCAGCCGATGCTGATCCCGGTCACCTTCCGCGCCGATGCGCTGGATATCGCCACCGCAGATGAACATGGCGAACTGCTGCAACAACTGGGCTTCGATATCAGCGCCATTTCTCCCACGCATCTGGCGGTGCGCGGCGTGCCACTGTTGCTGCAGAATGCCGACACCCCGGAACTGGCGCGGGCGGTGCTGAAAGACATGCGCGAGGTCGGCGGCAGCGCCCTGCTCACCGAGCGCCGCAACGAAATCCTCGCCACCATGGCCTGCCACGGCTCGGTGCGTGCCAACCGGCAACTGACGTTGCCGGAAATGAACGCGCTGCTGCGCGACATGGAAGCCACCGAACGCTCGGGCCAATGCAATCACGGCCGGCCCACCTGGTTCAAGCTGGGCATGAGCGATCTGGACAAATTGTTCATGCGCGGCCAGTAGCCCGCTTGCCATCGGCAAACAGGCAGAAAACCGACTAATCTGAAACCAGCCCTGACATCAAGCCAGCCTCCATGGATCAGTTCTCCGTCTATTTCATGCTGCAGCAGATTGCCACACTCACCGAGGAGAACGACCGGGAGCAAGTGGAAGTGCTGCTTGGTCGACTGCTTCAGGCACTGCTCAACCCGCATCACCTGTGCATCTGGCGCCAGGTTTACCACATGGGCGAAACCAAGCTGGCGCCGATGGTCATGATCCAGCCTGACGGCTGGACACAGCAACGCCTGGAAGAACTGGAAAGCCCGCAACTGGTGGTGCCAGGACAGTTTCCCGACTGGTATGGTCTGGCCGTGGAAGAACGGCAAACAGTTGAGCGCACCGATGGCAATGGCGGCGAACAGCGCCTGCTGCCACTGGGCGGCAAACACGGGCTGTCGGGCCTGATTGAGCTGCATCTACCCCAGGCAATACAGGTCGAGCAACTCGCATTGCTGCAGCAAGCCATCCGTCTGGTAGCCAACCACATGGATCTGCTGGACGATGCCCAGCATGACACG
>JAUPTR010000064.1 GCA_030917985.1 Pseudomonadota bacterium
ACTACGGCCTGGAACGCCGCATACTCGATAACGGTCGTTATGAACGCGTGGCACCGGTGCACAGCTGGAACTCAAACCATCTGGTAACCAACTGCTTTCTTTACCACCTGCAGCGCCACTCCGATCACCACACCTGGCCAGCCCGCCGCTATCAAACACTGCGCAACTTCAGCGATTCGCCGCAATTGCCTACCGGCTACGCCGGCATGGTCCTGCTGGCTGCGATTCCTCCGCTGTGGTTTGCGGTGATGAACCCGCGCGTGGAAAACTTCATGCAACGGCAAAAGCAAAGCGACGGAATTCATCAGCATAACGTCATGGCCTGACCTGACACCTCGTGGCGCCGGGCCCCCTACCCTGATGGCGCCAGACACCCACCTGACACCCGCCTTGCGCGGGTTTTTTCCTGCGTGGCGGCAACAATTTGCCTATCATGAGGATCAATCCTGCTACCCGTTTATTCGATCATTTTCGCTTGGCACCCAAATCCAACCCACAGGCCGCAACGCTCGCAGCCGAACTCGATGAAATCAGGCGTCAGCAGACACTGTTGCTGACCATGCTCGATCACACTCAAGCAGGTGTGGTGGTACATGGCAATGATGGTTCGGTACGTTATATCAACGCATCGGCACGCAAGATTCTCGGCCTGAACGCAGAGATGCTGCCCGAACTGAGCAAGCCTGGCTGGCATTGGTGGCTGTTCGACGAATACGGCTCGCGTCTGACTCCGGAACAATTTCCTGCTCGCCGCGTGCTGCAAACGGGTGAAGCACTTGATCATCTGCTGCTGGCCATTCAGCCATTTGATGCAGGAGCGTTACGCTGGTGTGATGTCAAGGCTGCGCCAGTGCTGGATCTGGATGGCGAAATATCGCAAGTGGTGGTGACGCTGATTGACGTTACCGCACAGCGGCGCGCGCGCGAAGCACTGGCCGCCAGCGAAAGCCTGCTGCGCAACATTCTCGATCAGGCCCCGGTCGGCATCTGCATTACCGATGCCAGCGGCACCCTGCAAGCGATCAATCCGGCCTATTGCCAGTTGTTTGAATACAGTGCGGCAGAGTTGATCGGCCAACCGATGAGCATGGTCAGCCCGCTGCCTTATCGTGGTGTGATGAATGAGCTGTATCGGCGATTCATTGATAGTGGCATGGAATTTCGCGGCGAGTGGGAAGTGGTGACCAAAAGCGGCAGGCCCCGTACCGTTCTTGCTACTTCCGCACGCATCAGCACCCTGCACCCGCCACAGGCGGTGACTTTTGTCATCGATATCAGCGACAAGAAAGACCTGGAAAACGACCTGATTCAGAAAGCCCAATTGCTGGAAAAACGCGCACGTGAAGACGGTCTTACCGGCCTGTTCAATCGCCAGGCCAGCTTTGAAATGCTCGACTATGCACTGGAGCGCTGCAAACGTTATCAGGAAACACTCAGCGTGCTGATGCTGGATGTCGATTTTTTCAAGCAGATCAACGACACCTACGGCCACATGACCGGCGATAAGGTGCTGACAGCGGTTGCCGCTGCCATCAAGCAATCGATTCGCACTGTGGATATTGCCGGGCGTTATGGTGGCGAAGAATTCATCGTCATCCTGCCGAATATCGACATAGAGGGTGCCGCGATTGTGGCCGAACGCCTGCGGCAAGCCATCCAGGAAATTCGCATCGAAGGCAATGAGATTGAAGCCAGCGCCAGCTTTGGCGTCAGTAGCTACGCGGAAAACGACGACACCGAGTTTCTGGTCAATCGCGCCGATCTTGCCTTGTATAAGTCCAAACGCAACGGCCGGAACCGTGTGACGGTCGGATAATTTTTTTGACAATTAGTCCTAATCAGAACTACATTAATTAGGACAATAAATTCGGACAGACCGATGTCTCCCAGTATTTTTCTTCCGGTGGTACGTGAACTGGTGCGCAGCTATCAGGCATTTGAACTGGTATCGGCACGGCATATCCGCGAGCTTGGCCTGACACCACCACAATTCGACATCATTGCCACGCTGGGCAACACCCCGGGCATGAACTGCAAGGAACTGGGCGAAAAGACCCTGATCACCAAAGGCACACTCACCGGCGTGCTTGACCGCCTCATCGATAAAGGCTTGATCTGCCGCAGCACACCACCGGAAGACCGGCGCAGCATTTTCATCTGCCTGACACCGGCAGGTGAGACATTGTTCCGGCAGGCTTTTCCGGCACATCTGCAGTTTCTCGACAACATTTTTGGCCGACTGCCCCCGGCCACGCTTGATCATTTACAAACCAGCCTGCAGGCACTGCGGCAAGCTTTTGAACAGGAGATAAAGGCATGAGCAAAATCACCGACCATTACAGTCGGCTGCAAATATCGCTGCACTGGCTGATGGCGCTGATGATCATCGGCGGGCTCGCCATGGGCGTCTATCTGCAAGACCTGCCGCTGTCGCCCCTGAAGCTCAAGCTCATCGCCTGGCACAAGTGGAACGGCATCACCGTATTGCTGCTGTTTGCAGTGCGATTGGCAGTACGCCACCTGCAGGGCGCGCCGGCGCTGCCGGCAAATATGCCCGGCTGGCAGCAACAGGCGGCCGTGTGGGGCCACCGTATGCTCTATCTGCTGATGCTGCTGATTCCGCTCAGTGGCTGGCTGATGAGCTCAGCCAAGGGGTTCGGTGTGGTGTATTTCGGCGTTTTGCCGCTACCTGATCTGGTTGGAAAAAATGCGGATCTGGCCGACTTGTTCAAGAACGCCCACGCATTGCTGAATCAATTGCTGCTGCTGGTTCTGGCCGGACATATCGGTGCCGCACTGAAACACCATTACCTGGAACGCGACGATGTTCTGACCCGCATGTTGCCATTCCTGAAACAACGCTGACTGGAGCTGATGCCATGAACAAGCTGTTTTTCCCCCTGCTGTTTGCCGGCAGCCTGATGGCTGCACCAGTATTGGCCGCACAGCAGGTAGACATGAGTAAAAGCGAAATCCGTTTTAGCGCAAAACAGATGAACGTTGCCGCCGAGGGGCGGTTTCGCAAATTTGTCGCCAAGGTAAATTTTGATCCGGCCAATCTGGCGCAATCCAGCGTCAGCGTGGATGTGGATATCGCCAGCATCGATATTGGCAGCCGCGAAAACGAAACCGAGCTGAAATCCAGGGCCTGGTTCAATGCCTCGGCCTTTCCGCAGGCACGTTTCAGCGCCAGCCAGTTCAAGGCCAAGGGCAACAATCAATATGAAGCCAGCGGCAAACTCAGTATCAAGGGCATCAGCCGCGACATCACTTTCCCGTTCAGCCTGCAACAGAGCGGAACGCAACAAATCGTCAGCGGCAGCGTGCCACTCAAACGACTGGCGTTTAACGTCGGCGAGGGCGCCTGGAGTGATACCGAAACAGTGGCCGACGATGTAACGGTCAAATTCCGGCTGACCCTGCAGCCGCAAACCGCAACAAGCAAATGATCCACCTACAACGGAGATACACAATGAAACACACCCTGATCAGCGCCGCCCTCGCACTGGGCCTGAGCACCGCCGCCCACGCCGCACCGGAAAACTACAGCATTGACCCCTCGCACACCTACAGCCACTGGAGCCTGTCACACCTGGGCTTCTCCATGCAGCAAGGACGCTTCAACAAAACCAGCGGCAAGATCACACTGGACATGGCAGCCAAGAGCGGCTCTGCCGACATCAGCATTGATGCCGCCTCAATCGACAGCGGCTGGCCCAAGCGGGACGAGCACCTGCGTGGTGAAGATTTCTTCAACGCCACCCAGTTTCCCAGCCTGACTTTCAAGTCGAGCAAATTCCAGTTCAAGGGGGACAAACTGGTGGCGGTAGACGGGCAACTGACCATGCTGGGCGTGAGCAAACCGGTAAAGCTTAATGTCAGCCACTTTCATTGCGGCAATCACCCCATGGCCAATAAACCCTGGTGCGGTGCGGCAGCCAGCGCCAGCATCAAGCGCAGCGATTTCGGCATGAGCAAATATTTGCCGGGCGTGGGCGACGAGGTGCAGATCACCATTCAGGTGGAAGCCAGCAAAGACTGAGCAGCATGATTTGAGGCGGCCACACGCGCGAACTGCCGCCTGACTCAGGTTCTTCGCCGCGCAGCATCAAGCAGTGAACCCTCACCGCTCTCAAGCCTGCAAAGCGCGCCCCTATTGCCTCGCAACCGAGGCTGCAGAGCAATAGGGGCGCGCTTTGCAGCCCGATCATGCCGATACGGGGGCAGCAGCCATGGCGGCCACGGCTGAACGATAACGCCTGACGGCATAACAGAGATTACGTGCCAGCAACAGCTGCGACAGCATCAACGACACGGCTGCAGGCAGCAGCAACCATCGGCTTGGCCAGCTCAGTGCCAGCGCCAGCAACGGCACCGACGCAAGATGACCGCGCCACTGATAACGAATCCAGCCTTCGCTGATGATCTGTTTCATGTTGGGAATGGCGAAACGCCGTTGGCTCAGGCGCTGCAGGTGCAGCCAGACCAGAAACGGCACGATCTTGTACAACATGCCGCAAGTGAGTGAGCCGGCAAAGCCATACAGGAACAAGACGCCAGCGAGCAGCTCCAGGCCGGGCACGCCCAACGCTACTGCCGATGCTGCCAGCGACGACAGCAACAAACAGGCCATGCCCAGGCGCCAGAATGCGGTCGAAACGTCTGCTCCACGCCGCGACTGGCGCAAGAGCTTCAGCGTCAGCACGGCAAATGCCGCAGCAGGCAATGCCGACAACAGGGCTGCCAGCCAGCTCCACTCCGGCAATAGCAGCAGCACCGATGCCAACAACAACACAGCCAACAAGACATACAGGCCACGTTGTTCCAGCAGGGCCGGATAACGCGGCGTAGTCTGGAACATCGGCACGACGACATACGCGACCCCGATGACCAGCCCCAGCACCCAGCCCAGACCACCCCACAGCACATGCAGGTGAGTGAGTTGCTGTGCATTCAATGGCAGACCCCAGGCCACATGCCCCAGCAAGGCCGCCCCCAGCCCGACTGCCGCAGCCAGCGCCAGCAAGGCCACCACCATCAGGCCAGACGTGCCGTCCTTGCTGCTGCGCCCCCACAACCCATGCAATGCCAGCAACGCGAATGGCAGCAGCGCCAGCAACAGCATTGATCCAGCAATACGCAATAACGGCGGCTGCTGCAGCCAGAAACCACCCGCCAGCAATAATGCGCCCAGCGTCAGCCACAGATGTGACCAGCCAGCCAGCAACAAAGGACGACGCAGGCTGACGCCCGCCACCACCGGCAGCATCTGGATCAGCGCCCCCACCATCACCGGTGCCAGCATGCCCAGCGTCAGCAAATGGGTGCCCGCCAGCACCGGCCAGCTCCAGCGCGAGAGCAAGGCATCCGGATCAATGCCTAACAGCAGCACGCCCAGCAACAGGCCAAACACGGGTGCGGTCAAAAAGAAACGCAACGGCGCCGAAATCGGCGGCGTTGCATCGTAGGATGGTGTAGTCATGGGGTCACAGCTTTCTTGTGCGGCAATGTTCCCATCGCTACACCAGCGAGCCGCACAAACGCGGCGATTACTGGTGGCGAATCCTGATCAGGAACACACCGTCCGGCGTGGGTTCACAGTTATACACAAAGCCGTTATTGCGCAACACTTCGAACAGCGGATGTGGCTGGCGGTGAATCCGCACTTCCAGCAGATCGCCGTTGGGCAAATCGTCGAGTGCAGTCATGATCTGTTCGAACGGCTCCGGCGGCGGCAGGCCGCACACGTCAAGCGAATGGGTCTGGCTCATGCCGGCTCCAGTGCATGTTGCAGTTCATTGATCAGTTGTTCGCGCTGGGCAGCCAGCGCCTGATCCATCATCGGATACAGCACGTTCTCTTCTTTCAGGTTGTGCTGCTGCATCAGAATCAAGAACGTATCCGCGTTGCCGAGAAATCCATCCAGATCGGAAGCATCAAGCTGCCGGATCATCTGCAGCAGCAATGCGCGAAACTCGTCATGCTCGCCACGCATTACCACCGTTGGCCCCATGCGCATGCCGGTTGCGTCTTCAAAACGGGGAAACAGCAACTGCTCTTCTGCATCCAGATGCT
Source organism: Pseudomonadota bacterium (assembly GCA_030917985.1). Classification (GTDB taxonomy): domain Bacteria; phylum Pseudomonadota; class Gammaproteobacteria; order Burkholderiales; family SCOH01; genus CALMFQ01. The sequence continues at coordinate 6,076 of JAUPTR010000064.1, forward strand.
GCCGCACTGCCTGGTCAAACGCGGCAAAAGCAGTCCGGCATGCATCGATATTGCCGGCACGGGCAGCTTCTTCTGCTGCGTAGAAAAAATCGTCACAGTGGCGGTGATCGCCACCCATGAATTGCTGCAAACTGGTCATGATTACTTGTCTCCGATATTGACTTTGAAGGCATCATAACCAGCCACAGAGGTCGCTTCGTTGACAGGAATCAAGCTGAGCGGATGTCGTCAGAACACGCAGGAAAAGCGCCACCGGAGGGATCAGCGATCCTGACGTCGGGCGGCCATTGACCTGCCCAGCAACTCGCGTTGTGATGGACTGAGCAGGTGCTGGGCGGCAGCAAAAACCCCCGCCTCTTCGGAAGCTGCGTGCTGTTGATAGAAATCGGCAAAACACTCGGCCAGGTTGTCTCGCGCCAGATCGGCCATACGTCCTTCGCTTACCAACAGCAACAATTCACGCAGTTGCAACCACAAATGGCCCATCTGCAGATGTTCGGCACGCAATTGATTGATGGCTGCCGCCAGATCTGTATCCTCTGGTGCCGTGGCCAAAAGCAGTGGAAACAGGTCAACCTCTTCATCCTGATGATGCTTGGGTGCAGCCAGATCGAAATAACGCAGGATGTTGGAGGCGGCCTGCGCCGCTTCTGCATCAGCGCCATTTTTGGCCAGATGCGGCACCAGCTTGCGCAGGGTTTCGGTAAATGCCCGTACCCGGCCATGGCAGGCTTCGAGCATTTCCAGCGGCTCGTCGCTGATGGATGGAATGGTCGGCAACAGGCTGTCTTTAGCGGCAGCAGGCTTGGGAAAAGGAATAATCATCGGCAGACGGCCACTCAGGCTACGTAGTTCAACACACACCAATACTGGCATGCGCTGCCTGCCAACACAAACAAATGCCAGATTCCGTGGGCGTGGCGCATACGCTCATCGAGCAGGTAGAAAATGATGCCCACGGTGTAAAACAGGCCGCCGGCACCCAGCCACCAGAAACCTGCCAGCGGCAAAACGGCCAGCAATGGCTTGATCGCCACCAGCACCATCCAGCCCATTGCCAGATAAATGAACATCGACAAGGCGCGGGTACGCTTGCCGAGAACGAATTCCTGCACGATGCCGAGCACCGCCAACCCCCAGTTGATACCGAATATCCACCAGCCCCACGGGCCATGCAGAGTGACCAGGGTAAAGGGGGTATAGGTGCCGGCGATCAGTAGATAAATTGCCGCGTGATCAAGCTTTTGCAGCCACAACTTGGCCCGCCCGCGCACACTGTGATAAAGCGTGGACGACAGATAGAGGAGAACCAGCATGCTGCCGTACACCGAGAAACTGATCAGTTTCCAGATATCCGCCTGGGCATTGGCCACATTCAGCAACAGCACCAGGCCGGTGACACTCAGGCCGACACCAATCAGGTGGGTAAAACTGTTCAGGCGCTCGCCGTGATACATGCCTTGCCTCCAGTCAACGCAGCAGGCCAGCGGCCCAGCAGCATGTATTCGATCAGTTCACGCACCGGCCGGATTGCCTCGCCAAACGGCAAACGGCTGGCACCACGGAAAAACAGGCCTTTGCTGATTTCACCACGCATGGCAGCAGCCAGCTGGCTATCGATGCAGAACTGGCCGAATTTGGCCAGACCATCACGCAAACCACACACAGTCAGGCAGTGCAGACCTGCAGCACATCGCTCTGCGCCACAACGCGCCTTGCTCTGCAACAGGCTTTCGCGTTTCAGATAGTTTTTCAGCCATGGCGTGAGCACACCACGCGCCGGCAACCCCGCAACACTCATGAATTCAACAATATCTTCAGGCCTGGCCTCGGCCAGTACGCGCTTGAATTCGGGATGGGCATCCCCCTCTTCACTGACAGCAAACGCGCTGCCAAGCTGCACGGCAGACGCACCATTCGCCAGTAGTTGCTGCACTTGCTGCGGCGAGTTGATGCCGCCCGCGCAAATCAGGGGAATTCGCTCCTGCTCAATCTTCATGTCATGCAGCAACTGGCGGGTCTGTGCCAGCACGTTATCGAAATCAAAGCGGCTGTCGTTGAGATCCTCAATGCGGGCAGCCCCCAGATGGCCGCCGGCATAACGCGGATGTTCGATCACGATTGCGTCCGGCAAACGTCCCTTGCGCAACCATTTCTTGATCAACAGGCCGATGCCGCGTGCATCGGAGAGAATCGGGATCAGCGCCATCCCAGGATAGTCAGCCGTCAAATCCGGCAAATCCAGCGGCAAACCTGCACCCATCACGATTGCATCGGCACCGCTGGCACAGGCCTGGCGCACCAGCAACGGATGTTCAGCCACCGCCTTCATGATATTGACAGCGATCAGCCCCTCACCCGCAGCCATATCGCGTGCGGCCCTGATTTCCCGATCCAGTGCGGTGAGATTGAGGGCGTCAATACTGGCCTTGTCGCGATGCTGCCGCGACAGCGCCAGCAAATCCGGATGGTGATGACGCAAGTCCACGCTGGCAACGGTGCCCACTGCACCTTCACGCGCTACCGCGCCCGCCAGGCGATGTGCCGATACACCAACACCCATGCCGCCCTGCACGATAGGCAACAAGGAACGACCGCCCAACTGCAATGTTTTAATTCCCAGAGCCGCGAGTTGCGAGCGCATCAGGCACCTTTCCGTGAACACTTGTCCACTAGAATGCCAGCATCCCCGCCTGTCAACATTGACGCAAATCAATCAGCGGCTGCTGGTTACTTCAGGTTTACTCGTAGTTGCGCAGGCGCTCTACGTCGTGGATAGTGACGTCGCGGCCACTGACGGTAATCATGCCATCATGGCTGAGCTGACTGAAAATACGCGACAGGGTTTCAGGCGTCAGATTCAGGCGCGAAGCAATCACGTGTTTGCTGGCCGGCAACGTCACCTCGGTGCTCTGGGTTTCGCTCTCCGGTGCGGACTGCAGCAGATAACCGATTACCCGCTGTGCTGCGGATCGCAGGCTGTACGATTCAACGTCCTGTACCAAGGCATGCAAACGCATCGACAGCCCGCCAAGCATGCGACGGGCAAAAGTCGGATCACGTTCGATCGCCTCGAAAATCGCCTGCTTCGAAATCAGCAGGATCAGGCTGTCGATCAGGGTCTGCGCATAAATCGGGGCCGGGCGTTCGAGAAACATCACGGCCTCACCAAAACTCTCTCCGGCACCAAAAATCTGCAGCACCTTTTCCGAACCGCTGGCGGATGGAAAAGCCAGCTTGACCTGACCGTAAACGATTACATACATGCCACTCAGCTGATCGCCCTTCTGGAACAGGGTATCACCGCGTTCGGAACGAATCTCGCGCGTGGCCGGCAACACAACCCGCTCAATCTCCTCGGCATCGAGATTTCGAAATAACGGCAGATTGGACAATACGCCACGAATATCGAGTTTATGCTGAACCAAAACACTATCCTCACATCATGTTATGCCCATCAAGGGCCTGGCCGGACAGCAAAAAACCACGCTTGCCGGCAGTCAAGCCTGCATTCTACCGTCACTGGTGATTCACGTTAATGCTTCTGTCGGGCCACAGCGTCCGAAACAAAAAGGAAAAAGCGGCACACGCCGCTTTTTCCTGATTCAAAATCCGCTGATCAGTGCAGCCACTTGTCCTGATCTTCTTTCCTGCGGCCAAAACCGCCACGCTGCTCATTGCCGTTCAACAACAGATTAGCCATCAATATTTCACGATCTTCCGGCTCGATTGTACCGCGGCGATCGGTATCGCGCGCGACTCCCTGCTCAACCTCGGCCAGAGACTGCTGATTCGATTCCGAATTGGCATTGCTGTTCACCATAACGTCCTCCTTTATGTTGACTTCCCTTCACTTGAAGTCTAGCCCTTGGTACCACAGGTTCAACCTCAATCAGACAAACGGAATTGTTTTTTGCTGCTTTGTCCTACGCTGGCAATTTTGCAGCATATTGGAGCTACAGTGCATAAACTGAAATCCGGAGCAACGACCAACTGAACTCATTGATGAGACTTCGCTATCATCTCCCCTTACGCATCAGTCTCCCGCTGTCGGTCATCATCGGAGGAATACTGCTGTCGCTGCTGTTCTTTCTCTGGAACATGCATGATGCCCAGACCAGACTACGCAACGAAGCCTCACGAATGTTGCTGGTCACTGCCGGGCAAATCGCCGCAGGTCTGAACGAGGAAAGATCACGCGGCCTGGCCGCCATGCAGGAAGATTTTGCCAGCCGTACCAGTCAGCCCCATATCGTGGTGGTTGCCGTGCTGGATGAACAGAACAAGGTCTTGCTGGCACGCCAGCCGCGCTGGCTGGGGCAACCGGCAGCCAACATATCCGCAGGTTTTCAGCCCGAAAAAGCGGAACAGGCGCGCCTTGGCGATCAAGCATTGTTTCATCAAAATGATACGGTCCAGACTCTCTCGCTGTACCTGCCGATTTCCCTTGAAGCATTCGGCGGCAACAACGCACGCTCACCACGTGGTGTTTTGCTGCTGGAATACAATTTCCACGAATTATGGGGCGCGTTTACCCGCGATACGCTGGAGCGTGGTGCCGTGCTGCTGGTCAGCCTGCTGCTGATTGCCGGCATTTTGTGGTGGGCGCTCTACAGGCATATCGCGGTGAGAATCGCCCGCCTGAGCGAAGTCACCCGGCGCCTGGCGGGCGGCGACCTGAGCCAGCGAGCCGAAATAGGTGGCCAGGATGAAATTGCGCAGCTTGCCGTGAGCTTCAACGCAATGGCAGCGGCACTGGCTCGTGCACAACAACAACAGATTGCGCAGCAGAATGCACTTGCATTATCCGAGCAACGACATCGATCGCTATTCGAATCCAGTCAGGATTTCATCGCAATATTTGATCTTGAGCTGCGCCACACCGATGCCAACCCTGCATACCTGCGCATGCTTGGCTACAGCCTGGAGGAATTGCACCAGCTCAGCTACCACCAGGTTTCCGATGACTCTAATTTTGAACAGGAAAGAACACGCCTCGCCCAGGAGATTTTTGAACGCGGCTATTCGGATGAATTCGAGAAAGACTTTCTACGCAAGGACGGCTCACGCTGCCCGGTGAGTATCAAGGCGGTGTTAATGCGGGATGAACATGGCAAGCCCTGCGGCATCTGGGGGATTGGCCGTGACATCAGCCTGCGCAAGCAGAACGAGGCGGCACTCAAACTCGCCGCCAAAGTATATGCGGCCAGCCATGAGGGAATCATCGTTACCGATCCGGAACGGATCATCCTTACCGCCAATGACGCCTACAGTGAAATTACCGGCTATCCGCCATCAGAAACGGTTGGACATAAACCGCGCTTCCTGCTCAGCGACCATTATTCCGAGTCGTTCTACACGGAACTACTGAAAATCGTAAACAGTGAAGGCTTCTGGCAGGGAGAAATTCTCGGACGACGCAAATGCGGCGAGCTCTATCCGGTCTGGGTCACCATCACCGCAGCGCATGAAGCGGAACAGCTGGTGCATTACATCATCACCTTTTCCGACATTACCGAACGCAAGAAGAGTGAAGACCAGATTCGCCATCTGGCCGAGCACGATTTTCTTACCGATTTGCCCAACCGGGTGCTGCTACTGGATCGGCTGACCCAGCAACTGGCACACTGCCGCCGCAATCAGGGGCAGTTTGCGCTGATGTTCATCGACCTGGACCGCTTCAAGCAGATCAACGATACCCTGGGCCATCATA
>JAUPTR010000065.1 GCA_030917985.1 Pseudomonadota bacterium
GCCCAGCGCCGGCACATTGAGGAAGGCTTCAACATTGGCTGCCAGCTTTGGCAACACCGGCTTCAGGTAAATGGTGAGCAGGCGGAACAGGTTGATACAGGTGCTGCATACCTCATGCAGTCTGGCTTCCATGCCTTCCTGCTTGGCCAGTTCCCACGGCTTGTTTTCGTCGACATACTGGTTGGCCATATCGGTCAGCGCCATGATTTCGCGCACGGCGCGGCTGAATTCGCGTGCTTCGTACAGATCGGCGATTTCCTTGCTGGCGATCTGGATCGAGCGCAGTAATTCCGATTCGGGCAGCTTGGACAGCTTGCCGCCAAAACGTTTGGCGATGAAACCAGCGGAACGGCTGGCGATATTGACGTATTTGCCAACCAGATCGCTGTTGACGCGATTGATGAAGTCTTCCAGATTCAGGTCGGCGTCTTCGATGCGCGCATTCAGCTTGGCGGCGAAGTAATAACGCAGCCATTCCGGATTCAGCCCTTGCTGCAGGTAGCTTTCAGCCGTGATGAAGGTGCCGCGCGATTTGGACATCTTGGCGCCGTCGACGGTGAGGAAGCCGTGCACATTCAGCGCGGTCGGCGTGCGGTAGCCGGAGTATTGCAGCGTGGCTGGCCAGAACAGCGCATGGAAGTAAAGGATGTCCTTGCCGATGAAGTGGTACAGCTCGGCGGTCGAATCCTTGCCCCAGAAATCGTCGAAATTGACGCCGATGCGGTCGAACAGGTTCTTGCTCGATGCCATATAGCCGATTGGCGCATCCAGCCAGACGTAGAAATATTTGCCCGGTGCGTCGGGAATCTCGAAGCCAAAGTAAGGCGCGTCGCGCGAAATGTCCCAGTCCTGCAGCCCGGCTTCCAGCCATTCCTGCATCTTGTTGCGCGCTTCCGGCTGCAGATGGCCCGGTTCCGTCGTCCATTGCTTGAGGAAATCCTGGCACTGGCCGAGTTTGAAAAAGAAGTGTTCCGAATCACGCAATTCCGGGGTGGCGCCGGATACCGCCGAATACGGGTTTTTCAGTTCGGTCGGGCTGTAGGTCGCGCCGCAGCTTTCGCAGTTGTCACCATATTGGTCCTTGGCGCCGCATTTCGGGCATTCGCCTTTGACGAAGCGGTCTGGCAGGAACATTTGTTTCGCCGGATCGTACAACTGGCTGATGGTACGGCTTTCAATCTTGCCGTCGGCTTTCAGCGCTTTATAGATGCCATAGGCAAAGTCGCGGTTTTCCGGCGAGTTGGTCGAGTAGTAATTGTCGAAACCAACGTGGAAGCCGGTGAAATCGCGCAGGTGCTCGCCGTGCACGCGCTCAATCAGCTGTTCCGGGGTAATGCCCTGTTTCTCCGCCGATAGCATGATCGGCGTGCCGTGGGTGTCATCGGCGCAGACGTAATAACACTCATGACCACGCATTTTCTGGAAACGTACCCAGATGTCCGTCTGGATGTATTCGACCAGATGGCCAAGGTGAATGGCGCCGTTGGCATAGGGCAGGGCGGAAGTGACCAGAATTCGGCGGGACTGAGGCATGATCGGGCGGGTCTTTGGTTGAGTGTGCAAGAGCGCGATTATAACGTTTCCGTCGGGCGGCGCGAAACCCGGGCGGATGGTCTATACCCCTAGAAAGATGAATGCACGCTCGGGGGCGCATTTGGAAGGGCTCAAATCCAGATTTGCGGTACTGCTGCCAGTACTGGTGATTGTACTTGGTCTGGCGGTCAGCGCGATTGCGGCCCATCGGGTGAATGAACAGAACCAGGCCATGGCGCGTGCACGCTTTGGCATGGCTGTCGATAAACTGACTGATCAGTTGCATCAGCGTTTCAAGCATTACGAAATGGGTTTGAAAGCGGCTCGTGCATTGCTGTTGCGTGCACCAGAGCAGATCGGCAGACGTGATTTTCACGAATATGTCCGCGTTTCCGATTTCCAGTCTGAATTTCCGGGTGCCATTGGGCTTTCTGTCGCCCGCTACGTTGATGCTGCCGACCGGGCAGATTTCATGCTGTGGGCGCGCAGCCATGTAGCGACAGATTTCCGGATTCAGCAGCTTGGGCCGAATGCCGGCCCACTTTTCCCGATTGTGTTTGTTGAACCCTTGCAGGGCAATCACTCTGCGCTCGGGATGGATCTTGCTTCCGAACCTGTTCGTCAGCGGACGGCGATTCGCGCCGTGATGTCGGGTCATGCCACATTGACACCCAAACTCCGTTTGTTGCAAGACAACGCTCAGCACAATGGTTTTGTATTGATGCTGGCGGTCTATCGACTGCAAATGCCGTTAACAACGCCTTTTGAGCGCCAGCAGGCATTGTGGGGCTGGATCTCGTTGCCTCTGCCGATCGAGCGTTTGCTGGGTGGATTGTTTAATGGCTACGAACAAGGGCTGGATCTGCGCGTCTACGATGTGGATGATGCCGGGCAGCGGGTACTGTTGTTTGATGCTCATGAGGACGATCCCTCATTCCAGGTTGGCCGGTATCATGGCCGGTCCTTGCTGGATGGCCTACCCGCATTGCTCAGCCACAAAACCTTGCTGGTTGGTGGACGCAAGTGGGAGGTAGAGGTGGGCTCCTCCAGCATGTTTTTCCAATCCTTGAATCAGCGCTCCCATGTCTGGGTGTTTGTCGTCGGGGCGCTGATTTCCGTCTTGCTGGCCGGCGTATTGTGGGTAGTCAGTCGTACGCGTGACAGGGCAGTATCGCTGGCGCTGGAGATGACCCAGTCCTTGCAGCGCAGCGAGCAGCGTTATCTGGAAATGGTGACCAGTGTGCCCGGCGCCATGTATCAGTTTGTCGTGCGCCCCGGCAGCAAGCCAGAGCTGGCTTACATGAGCCCCAAGGTGAGTGAGATGTTCAACGTCGACATTCACAGCTTTGACGATTTGATGCAGCTGATGCACCCCGATGACCGCGAGCGCTGGCTGCAGTCATTCGACGATGAGCGTGATGGCGTTATCCGTCACTTTCAGGGCCGCTTTCTCTATTTTGCCGATCTGGTGGCCTGGTGGCAGTCAAATTCCAGCCAGACACTGCGCCCTGACGGCGAGCGGGTGATCAATGGTTTGTTGTTTGACATCACCGAGCGCAAGGAGATCGAGGAAAACCTGCTTGCGGCCCAGCAAAGGCTGGCGCTGGCGACACAAACCGCTCGCATCGGCACGTGGGAGGCGCATTTGCCAAGCGGCACATTGATTGCCGATGACAATCTGGTTGCTTTGTTTGATTGCTCGCGCGCCGATTTTCCACTGCATGTTTCGTCGTTATCGCCCTTGCTGCTACCGGCCAATGTTGATGAGTGGCAGGCAATCTGTGCGCCGGCGGATGGTTTGCAGAATGTTGCCGGTGAGCTGCGGCTGCCCGACCGTGAAGGCCTGATCCGTTATCTGGTGTGTGTCGCAGCGGTTGAGCGAGATGAGCAGGAGCGGGCAGTGCGCCTGGTCGGTGTGATGTATGACGTCACTCAGCTCAAGCGCAAAGAACTGGAAATTGCCGATAGCGAACAGCGGCTGGAGCTGGCCATTACCGCTGGTGGCATCGGCCTGTGGGATTGGCATCTACCGAGCGGTAGCGTGACCTATAACCAGCAGTGGGCAGCCATGCTGGAATACAGGCTGGATGAGGTGACACCAGAGCTCGCAAGCTGGGAGCGCCTGGTGCATCCGGATGATTTGCTGCCAACTCGGACCCAGCTGACGCGGCATTTTTCAGGGCAGAGCGATGTGTACGTCTGCGAGCACCGCTTGTTGACCAAGTCCGGTACGTGGAAATGGATTCGCGATTCGGGGCGCGTGATCGAGCGTGATGCCTTGGGCAAACCGCTGCGCATGATTGGCGTACACATTGATATCGATGATATTCGCCGCAAGGAAGAGGCGTTGCGCGAAAGCCTGGCGATGCACGACATCATTTTTCAGCATGCTTCGGTTGGCCTGGCGATGACCAGGGATCGGCATTTTGTGCGCGTCAGCCAGCAGCTCGTAAACACGCTGGGTTTGTCGCTTGAAGAAATCGAAGGCCAGCCCACGCGGGTGCTGTATCCGGATGATGAGTCCTATTTGCAGATTGGCGAGCTGATTGGCAGCGAGTTTCCTGCCGGGCGCATGATCAATCATGAACTGACGCTGATTCGCAAGGACGGCAGCCGTTTTTGGGGGCGCATGCTGGGTAAGGCGGTGGATGCCTCCGATTTGTCCAAGGGGGCCATCTGGATTATTGAGGACTTCACCGAACGTCGTCATCGTGAGGAATTGCTGGAGCAGGCGCGTATCGAGGCCGAATTGGCCAGCCGCGCCAAGTCAGATTTTCTCGCCAATATGAGCCACGAAATCCGTACGCCGATGAATGCCGTGATCGGCTTTACATCACTGCTGCTCGATTCCGAGCTGGACAATACGCAGCGCGAATTCGCCAGTTCCATCCATGTTGCCGGGGAGGCGCTGCTGACATTGATCAACGATTTGCTGGACTTCTCCAAGATCGAAGCCGGCAAAATGGAGCTGGAAAACATTGAGTTTGACGTACGCACCACGTTCGATGAAACGCTGGATATCGTTGCAGAGAAAGCATCCAGCAAAAATCTGGAGCTGGTGTGCCTGGTGCAGCCATCGGTGCCTGAAAGAGTAATCGGCGATCCGGGGCGTATGCGTCAGGTCTTACTGAATCTGGTTAACAATGCCATCAAGTTCACCGAGCAAGGAGAGGTGGTCGTGCGCACCAAGGTGGTGGCAGATCCGGCACTGGCAGACGGCTACGTGCGAATTCGTGTGGAGGTACAGGATAGCGGTATCGGCATTCCTGCCGATGTGCAACCGAAGTTGTTCAGCGCATTCTCGCAGGCTGATGCATCAACCACCCGCAGGTTTGGTGGCACCGGCCTGGGTTTATCAATCTGCCAGCGCTTGATTGATGCCATGGGCGGCA
>JAUPTR010000066.1 GCA_030917985.1 Pseudomonadota bacterium
ATAAGTTGAAAAATGAGATGGAAGAAGCCAAACGCAAAGGCGATTGGCAGAAAATGTCGGAAATCCAGTATGGCGAATTGCCGAAGCTGGAAGCACAACTGAAACAGGCCGAGGCCAACGAAGGCGCGACTCAGAGCAAACCGAAACTGCTGCGCACCCAGGTCGGCGCTGAAGAAATCGCCGAAGTGGTCAGCCGCGCTACCGGCATCCCGGTGAGCAAGATGATGCAGGGCGAGCGCGAAAAACTGCTGCAGATGGAAAACGTGCTGCACCAGCGCGTGGTCGGCCAGGACGAAGCGGTGACGCTGGTGTCCGACGCGATCCGTCGTTCGCGTTCCGGCCTGGGTGATCCGAGCCGGCCCTACGGCTCGTTCCTGTTCCTCGGCCCCACCGGCGTCGGCAAAACCGAGCTGTGCAAAACCTTGGCGACCTTCCTGTTCGATTCGGAAGAACACCTGATCCGCATCGACATGAGCGAGTTCATGGAAAAACACAGCGTGGCCCGCTTGATCGGCGCGCCCCCAGGCTATGTTGGCTACGAAGAAGGCGGCTATCTGACCGAAGCCGTGCGCCGCAAGCCGTATAGCGTGATCCTGCTGGACGAGGTGGAAAAAGCCCATCCGGACGTGTTCAACGTGTTACTGCAAGTGCTGGACGAAGGTCGCCTCACCGACGGCCAGGGCCGCACTGTCGACTTCAAGAACACCGTAATCGTGATGACCTCCAACCTCGGCAGTCAGATGATCCAGCAAATGGCCGGCGACGATTATCAGGTGGTGAAACTGGCGGTGATGGCCGAAGTAAAGAGCTACTTCCGCCCCGAACTGATCAACCGCATCGATGAGGTGGTGGTATTCCACGCCTTGGGCGAAGCACACATCAAGTCGATCGCCAAAATCCAGATGGCCGGCCTGATCAAACGCGTGGCGGCAATGGAAATGAGCCTGGAAGTCACCGACGCCGCACTCGGCCAGATTGCCGACGCCGGCTTCGATCCAGTCTACGGCGCCCGCCCGCTGAAACGCGCGATCCAGAGCGAAATCGAAAACCCGCTGGCGAAAGAAATCCTCTCCGGCCGCTTTGCCGCCAAGGAAACGATTGTGGTCGACGCCGAAGGCGGCAAGATCGTATTCCGCAAACAGACTTAACGTTTTTCCCTGTGTTTTTCTCCCCGCTTGCGGCGATCAGATGATCGCCGCTTTTTTATTGCAGGCCTGCAAGGCAATACTGGCGCGGCTTGCAGGCCGGGCTGCGAGCCAATAGCAGAGCGGCCTGCAGGCCGATGACTAAATCACCGCCGAGATACGATTGTCGTAGGTCGGACTTCAGTCCGACGCTGCCGCTAACCCTTGGCACCGCGCCGGACTGAAGCCCGACCTGCAAAAGCCTCATATTTTGCGGCTGTGGGGGTCAGGCCTGGCTGCCAGCCAGCACCACCCGGTTGCGCCCTTGCTGCTTGGCGGCGTACATGGCGTTGTCGGCGCAGGCGATCAGGTGGTCTAGGGTGTCGGTGGGGTGGAGTGCGGCTACGCCGATGGAGACGGTGATGGCGAGCGGGGCTTGGTGGGCGGGGGCAAACGGGTGGCTGCCGAGATGCTGGCAGATACGCTCGGCCAGCTCGTGCGCGCCGTGCAGGTCGGTTTCTGGCAAGAGCAGCAGGAATTCTTCGCCACCAGCACGGATCAATGCGTCGGTTTTGCGCAGGTGATTGCCGATTTGGGCGGATACCCATTGCAGGGCGCTGTCTCCGGTCAGGTGGCCGTGCTGGTCGTTGATCAGCTTAAAGTGATCAATATCAAGCATGCAGGCGCAATACGGGCGCTGGTGGCGCTGTGCCAGTTGCAGCATGGGTGGCACCTGGCGTGCCAGCCAGCGGCGGTTGTAAAGGCCGGTGAGCGGGTCGCGGTCGGCGGATTCCTGCAGCTGCGCGGCCAGTTGCCGCTGGCGGTCACGCATGCGGGTGATTTCGCCGCAAATGGCAACAAAGGCACCCAGCATCAGGCTCAGGCCGGCCCAGTGTACCAGCTCCACCACGGGCTGATGCAGGCCGCTGCTGATTTCCACCGTCAGCAGCATCAGGCCGTATCCGCCGATGGCAAACAGGGCGAGCCTGATCAGTTGCCGTTGCTGCAGCTGAAAGCAGCCAAAAATCAGCGGTGCCAGCAATCCGAGTGATACGGTGGGGCGCAGTGTGGCGCTGGCGCCGCCGGTAAAGATCAGGGTGGAGACAATGGCCAGCAACATTTGCGGAGTGGTGAGCGAGGGATCGGCATAGCGGTTGTTGCGCCCGCTGCGAAACAGCCAGTACAACAGGCCGTTGCCGAGCACGGCCAGCAGCACGAACAGTAGCGAGGCCAGCGGCGCCATCTGGCCTTGTTTCCAGCCATACCAGACAAACGGCACGCCGACGATGTAAAACGATGAGGCCATCAGCCAGCGGCGTATGCGCAGTTGCTGCCGCGGCAGATAGCCGCTGTTGCTGGTTGTCTGGTCGGCACTCACCGTGCAAGCATTCCTCTGAAATCGGGTGATGAAACGGGCGCAAGCGCCCGCACCCACGTAAACATGCTATCTGACACTTATTTAGTGTTGTCGTTCACACGGCACAAGACAAGCGCGATAACATTTTGTCTCTGCAGGAAAAAAGCCTGCGGCCGGCGCAGCAGCGGGGGCACTGCAGAGAAAACAGGATCGTAGGCGGACTTCAGTCCAACGCAGTCGCCGGCGTTAAGCACCGCGTCGGACTGAAGCCCGAGCGACAAAAGCCGCCTATTTTTCGCGGCAGCGGGGGGCTGGCGATTGAGGCACCGGCGCTGGCCGGCAAGCAGCGGCTTTTTCAATACTGGCGCGATCTCCCGGCAAGCCGGGGGATTTTTTCCTAGAATTGGTAATGTTTGCCTGCCCTGACTGATTCATGCCTACCATTTCCCGCTTTTATCGTTTTTCGCGCCTCCCGCTGCTGGGTTTGTCTGTTGTTGGTGTGCTGGCCCTTTCGCTCCCCGGTTGCGGTGGCGGCAGTGGCCCCAGCCCGTTTCCCGGCGGCACGGTAACCACGCCGGGCAGCACTGATTCGCCCAGTATTGGCATGAGTATCAGCAGCAGCACGGTAACCATGGAGCAACCCGTTACCATCGCAGCCTTGCTGAAAGATGCCACCGGCAAGGGGATGGCCGGCCAGGTGGTGAAATTTACCGTGGACAACACGCTGGGGAGTTTGTCGCCCAGCAGCGGCACGGTGCTGACCGAC
>JAUPTR010000067.1 GCA_030917985.1 Pseudomonadota bacterium
AACCTGCTCGCCGCCTTGGGCGTGTTGCTGTCGCTGGATGTGCCCTTGGCTGACGCCGCACACGCACTGGGTAAGATTGAAGCCGCACCCGGCCGCCTGCAGACGGTCAGCGCCATCGGCCAGCCGCTGGTGGTGGTGGATTACGCCCACACGCCGGATGCGCTGGAAAAAGTATTGAGCACCCTGCAGGCGATCAAGCCGGCAGGGGGCAAGCTGTATTGTGTTTTTGGTTGCGGCGGCGACCGCGATCCGGGCAAGCGCCCGCTGATGGGCAAAGCGGCCGCATGGCTGGCGGATGTGTCGGTGGTAACCAGCGACAACCCGCGCAGCGAAGAGCCGCAGGCCATCATCGAACAGATTCTGGCTGGCATGGGCAAGGCCACACACATTGAACAAGACCGGGCGACAGCCATCGACTGGGCGATTTCGCGCGCCAGCGATAACGATATCGTGCTGATTGCCGGCAAAGGCCATGAGGAATATCAGGAAGTGTCAGGAGTAAAACAGCCGTTCAGCGATGCCAGCGTGGCACGCGCGGCGCTGGCCAAGCGTGGAGGCCAAGCATGACTCAGCCAATGATGACGCTCGCGCAAGCGGCTACAGCGTTGCAGGGGCAAACCTCCGCGCCGGACGTGTCGTTTGATCGCGTCAACACTGACAGCCGGGCAGTTGAGCCGGGCGATCTGTTCATTGCGCTTAAAGGGGAGCGCTTTGATGCACACGACTTTGTAAAGCAGGCGCTCGCCGACGGCGCAGCAGCGGCACTGGTCAACCAAGGGTATCAGGGAGAGCCCGGCCAGCCGCTGATTCGCGTTGCCGACACTCATGCCGCGCTTGGCCAGCTCGCCGCTTTCTGGCGTCAGCAGTTCAGCCTGCCGGTGGCAGGCATTACCGGCAGCAACGGCAAGACCAGTGTCAAGGAAATGGTTGCCGCGATCCTCAACGCCGCTGTCGGTGAAGATCAGGTACTGGCCACCCGTGGCAACCTCAACAACGATATCGGCATGCCGCTGACCTTGTTGCGTCTGCGTGCCCAGCATCGTTATGTCGTGCTGGAAATGGGCATGAACCATCTGGGTGAAATCGCCTATCTCAGCCGCCTGGCGCAGCCGAATGTAACCGTGATCAACAACGCCCAGGCAGCTCATCTGGAGGGCCTCGGTGACGTGGCCACCGTGGCGCGCGCCAAGGGTGAGATTTTTGAAGGCCTGCCGGCCGACGGCATTGCAGTGATCAACGCCGACGATGCACACGCCGCGATGTGGCGGCAGCTGGCCGGTGAACGCAAGCGCATTGAATTCGGCCTGCAGACCGGCGATGTCTGCTGCGATTTCACGCTGGGTGTGTATGGCAGCGAACTGACGCTGCATACCCCGATCGGCTCGGCACCACTGAGCCTGCAGGTGCCGGGGCTGCACAATGTGCGCAACGCGCTGGCGGCAACGGCGGTAACACTGGCGATGGGTATTGATCTGGATGAGGTGATTCGCGGCCTGGCAGCGTTTGCCGGCGTGAAAGGGCGCCTGCAGCGCAAGGCTGGTCTGGCGGGCGCCACGATTATTGATGACACCTATAACGCCAATCCGGATTCGGTGGCGGCGGCATTAAACGTGTTGTCGGCGCAGCCGGGCAAAAAATGGCTGGTGCTGGGCGATATGGGCGAGCTGGGCGACAGCGCCGCCGCCCAGCATTACGACATCGGCAATCTGGCACGCAAGCGCGGTGTCGATCATGTGTTCTGTATGGGTGAGAACTCGCAGCAGGCGGTGGCCGCCTTCGGTGCCGGCGCCAAACACTATGCCTCGCTGGATGTGCTGTTGAGCGATTTGCAGGCGCAAATCGGCAAGGGTGTCACGGTATTGGTCAAAGGCTCCCGTTTCATGCGTATGGAACGGGTGGTGCAGGCGCTCACTGCAGAAAGCGGGAAATAATATGCTGCTACTACTCGCACAATGGCTCGGCAGTGAAGTGCGTGCCTTTAATGTCTTCAATTACCTGACCCTGCGCACGGTGCTGGCGATGGCCACCTCGCTGTGCATTTCGCTGATGCTCGGCCCTGCTGTGATCCGCAAGCTGACGGCACTCAAGGTAGGCCAGGCGGTACGCAGTGACGGCCCGCAAACACATCTGGTCAAAGCCGGTACGCCGACCATGGGCGGTACGCTGATTTTGTTGTCCATTTCCCTGACCACCCTGCTGTGGGGCGATCTGCGCAACAAATACGTTTGGCTGGTGCTGATTGTATTGCTGTACACCGGCATTATCGGCTTCGTCGATGACTACAAAAAAGTCGTCTACAAGGATCCGAAAGGCTTGTCGGGCAAGGCCAAGATGTTCTGGCAGTCAATCATCGCGCTGTGTGCCGGCCTGTTTCTTGCCAATACCGCCACCTTGCCGGCCAATACCGAATTCATCGTGCCGTTTTTCAAGCACATTGTTTACCCGTTCGGCGCCATCGGCTTTGTGGTGTTGACCTATTTCGTGATTGTTGGCACCATCAATGAAGTGAATCTGACCGATGGTCTGGACGGGCTGGCGATCATGCCGACGGCGATGGTCAGCGCAGCGATGGCGATTTTTGCCTATGTCGCCGGTAATGCGGTGTTCTCCAAATACCTCGGGCTGCCGTATATCCCCGGTGCTGGTGAGCTGGCGGTGTTCTGCGCGGCGATTGGTGGCGCGGGTCTGGGTTTTCTCTGGTTCAACGCCTATCCGGCCGAAGTGTTCATGGGCGACGTTGGCGCACTGGCGCTGGGCGCGGCACTGGGCACCATTGCCGTGATCGTGCGTCAGGAAATCGTGCTGTTCATCATGGGCGGTGTGTTCGTGATGGAAGCCATTTCGGTGATGGTGCAGGTGGCCTCATTCAAGCTCACCGGCCGGCGTGTGTTCCGCATGGCGCCGTTGCACCACCATTACGAGCTCAAGGGCTGGAAGGAAACGCAGGTAGTGGTGCGTTTCTGGATCATCACCATCGTGCTGGTGCTGATCGGTTTGTCGACACTCAAGCTGCGTTAAGGTTATGGACTTCACCGGTAAACACATTGTTGTGTTGGGGATGGGCGAAACCGGCCTGTCTGCCGCCCGCTGGCTGCATGCCCGCGGTGCGCGCGTGCGCCTGGCCGACAGCCGTGAAGCCCCGCCGCATCTGGACAAGCTGCGTGACGACTTTACCTACGCCGAAATCTATACCGGCCCGTTTGATCGCCATACCTTTGCCGGTTGTGATCTGGCAGTGATCAGCCCCGGCGTGCCGATTGCCACGCCTGCGATTGCTGACGCGATTGCAGGCGGGCTGCCGGTGATTGGCGATGTCGAGCTGTTTGCGCAGGCGATTGCCGGCTGGAAATCCAGGGTTATCGCCATTACCGGCGCCAACGGCAAAACCACCGTGACTACCCTGGTGGGCCAGATCTGCATGGATGCCGGCCTGGAAACCGTGGTTGCCGGCAATATCGGCCTGTGTGTGCTGGATGCGCTGAGCCATCTGGGCGAGCGCAAGCCGGATGTGTTTGTGCTGGAGCTGTCGAGCTTTCAGCTCGAAACCACGCATTCGCTGAACGCCGATGCCTCCGTGGTGCTGAATGTGACCGAAGATCATATGGATCGCTACAGCGGTATGGACGACTACGCCGCTACCAAGGCGCGCATTTTCAACGGCAACGGCCTGATGGTGCTGAATCGTGAGGATGAATGGTGCCGTGGCATGGCTCAACCGGGCCGCAACACGCTCTGGTTTGGTCTGGATGCCGCTGCCGGCAGCAACGATTACGGCCTGCTGCGCCGGCATGACGAATTGTGGCTGGCACGCGGCCAGCAGCCGCTGTTGCCGGTCAGCGACATGCAGCTGACAGGTTTGCACAATGCCGCCAATGCCCTGGCGGCAATGGCGCTGTGCCGCGCAATCGGCATCGAGGATGCGACGATTCTGGAAACGCTGCGCCGCTTCAAGGGGCTGGCGCACCGGGTTGAATACGTCGAGAGCATCAACGGCGTGGCCTATTACGACGACTCCAAGGGTACCAATGTGGGTGCCACCGTCGCCGCCTTGAACGGCATGCTCAAGCCGGTGGTGCTGATCGCCGGCGGCGATGGCAAGGGCCAGGACTTTGCGCCGCTGCTGCCAGCCGTGGAACGCATCTGTCGCGCGGTGATCCTGATCGGCCGCGATGGCCCGCGCCTGCGTGACGCGCTGGCCGCTGGCAAGGTGCCATTGCTGGATGCGGCGACCATGCCGGCTGCCGTTGAACTGGCTGCGGCGCAAGCGCAATCGGGCGATGTGGTGCTGATGTCGCCGGCCTGCGCCAGCCTCGACATGTTCCGCAATTATGCACACCGTGCCGAGGTGTTTGTGGCAGCGGTGAAAAACCTGCCGGGAGCACACGCATGATTGTCTCGGCACAAAAACTCTATGCCGGCCTGCGCAAAACGCGCCCGGCTTCCACCTACGATCAGGCGGTGGTGTGGATCACGCTGGTGTTGCTGGCGATTGGTCTGGTGATGGTGTATTCGTCGTCGATTGCGATGGCCGAAGGCGACAAGGATACCGGCTACAAGGCCACCTATTTCCTCTCGCGCCATGCAGTGTTTTTGCTGGTGGCACTGATTGCCGGGGCGATGGCATTCCAGGTGCCGATGCGCTTATGGCAGCAATATGCGCCCTATCTGTTCCTGGTTGGCTCGGCCTTGCTGGTGATGGTGCTGATTCCCGGCATCGGCCGTGAGGTGAACGGCTCCAAGCGCTGGTTGTCGCTGATGGTGATCAACCTGCAGCCGTCCGAGCTGATGAAGTTTTTTGTGGTGCTGTACGCCGCCGACTACACCGTGCGCAAGGCTGCGTACATGCATAGCCTGCTCAAGGGCTTTTTCCCGATGTTCCTGGTGATGCTGGTGACCGGTGGTCTGCTGCTGTCCGAGCCGGATTTTGGTGCCTTTGCCGTGATCACTTCGATTGCAATGGGTGCCTTGTTCCTAGGCGGCTTCAGCTGGCGCATGTTTGCCGGGCTGGTGGTGGCGCTGGTGATCGGCTTTGCCACCATCATTCTGGTATCGCCGTATCGCCGTCAGCGCCTGTTTGGCTTCATGGACCCATGGTCGGACCCCTACGGCAAGGGTTATCAGCTGTCACATTCGCTGATTGCATTTGGTCGTGGTGAATGGACGGGCGTGGGGCTGGGCGGCAGCGTGGAAAAGCTGTTTTACCTGCCGGAGGCGCATACCGACTTTCTGCTGGCGGTGATTGGCGAGGAGTTCGGCCTGATCGGTGTGCTCACCGTGATCTTCGCGTTCCTGTGGATGACGCGGCGCATCATGCATATCGGCCGCCAGTCGATCGCGCTGGAC
>JAUPTR010000068.1 GCA_030917985.1 Pseudomonadota bacterium
CACCGGCCGCCTGCGTGACCAGTGGCACGGCATGAGCCGCACCGGCACCATTGGCCGCCTCTACAGCCATGTGGAAGAGCCGCTGATCACCCTCAACGCCGCCGATATGCGTATCCGCAATCTGGCGTCGGGCGACATCGTGCGGGTGAAAAGCCGGCGCGGCGAAGTGGTGTTGCGGGTGATCGAGTCGGAGGAAATGCGCATCGGCCAGGCTTTCATCCCGATGCACTGGGGCAGCCAGCACATGA
This sequence comes from Pseudomonadota bacterium, assembly GCA_030917985.1. Lineage (GTDB taxonomy): Bacteria > Pseudomonadota > Gammaproteobacteria > Burkholderiales > SCOH01 > CALMFQ01. The sequence continues at coordinate 249 of JAUPTR010000068.1, forward strand.
GCGGCATCGGCATCAACGCCCTCACCACCGGCGCTTATGATCCACAATCGAAACAGCCAGAGCTGAAACACTGCGCGATCCAGATCGAGAAAATCGAGCTGCCGTGGCAAATGGTGATCATGCGTCGTGGCGACACGATTCGCCGCTGGCAAGCCTTGCAGCCGTATCTGGGGCGCTTTACCTACGCCACCGCCGGCCTGTTTGGCCGAGATGATCCGGCGGTGATCCTGCGCATCGCCTGCAGCCAGGCGCCCGATGAAACGCTGCTGGCCGAGCTGGATGATTTGCTTAATATCAACGATGCCAGCCGCTGCATGGTATATAACGACCGCAAACGCGGCATCTCCAAGCGTGTGCTGGTGGGTGACAGCGGCCAGATTGATGGCGTGCGCCTGACCGGCGAAACCGCCGCACGCGACTGGCTGAAAGAGCTGATGGAAGCCGGCACACCGGCTGCCGATCTGCGCAAATGGATGCTGGCACCGGCGGCCACGCCCCCCAGCGGCGGCAATCAGCGTGGCAAGATCATCTGCAACTGCCTCAACGTTTCCGAGCGCGACATCAAGGCTGCAATCGAAGCCGGGCAGGATCTGGAGCAACTGCAGGACAGCCTCAAATGCGGCACCAGCTGCGGCTCATGCGTGCCGGAAATCAAGCGCATGATCAGCATCAGCCGGGCAACAACATAGCAGCCCGCCGGCAGGCAGGGCGCAGATAACCACACACAATCAGGACAAGGGCAAACCATGTTGAATCTGACGCACTACATCAAGGAAATCGGGCGTGGCAAAGACGGTGCGCGCGATATGAGCGAGCAGGAAGCCTACGAGCTGTTCGGCGCTATCCTCGATGGCGGCGTGCCGGATCTGGAACTGGGCGCCATCCTGATTGCACTGCGGGTCAAGTCAGAGGCGGAAGACGAGCTGCGAGGCTTCTACCGCGCTGCCGACGAACGCCTGATCCGCCTCGACAAACCCAGTGGCCGTCTGACCCCGGTGGTGATCCCCAGCTACAACGGCGCGCGCCATCAGGCCAACCTGACAGCCTTGCTGGCGCTGCTGCTGCAACGTTTTCACATTCCGGTGCTGATTCATGGCCCGCTGGAAGGCATGGGCCGCACCGGCACCGCCACCATCCTGCGCGAGCTGGGCATCATGCCGGCGGTGACGCTGGCCAAGGCGCAGGAAGCCATGCGCCGTGATGGCCTGGCGTTTGTGCCCACCCAGGTAGTGGCACCGGGTCTGGCCAATCTGCTGTCGATGCGCCAGCGCCTGGGCGTGCGCAATAGCGGCCATACCCTGATCAAGATGATTGATCCGTTTGCCGGCGACAGCGTGCGTCTGGTCAGCGTCAGCCATCCGGATTATCTGGAGAAAATGCGCAACTTCTTCACCGGTTCTGACGCCAACGTATTGCTGCTGCGCGGCACCGAAGGCGAGGCGTTTGCCAACCCGAAACGCCGGCCGCAGCTGGAGCTGATGAAAGACGGCCGTCACGAAATCCTGTTCGAAGCCGAAGTCGGCCCGATTGCCACCCTGCCCAAGCTGCCGGGAGCGATCGACGCCGTCACCACCGCCGCCTGGATTCGCGCCGCACTCACCGGTCAGGCACCGTTGCCAACGCCGCTGGTCAACCAGCTTGCCTGCTGCCTGTATGCCAGCGGCTACGCGCAAGACATGAACCAGGCCAAGGCCATCGTCGCCGTCGAAACCGGCAGCCTCGCCGCCGCCTGATTCTGCTGCTTTAAGCTCCTTGCCTGCAGCCCGCGCTGGTATTGGTCTGCAGACGAGGCTGCAAGCGAATACCAGCGCGGCTTGCAGGGCAATCCCTGAATTAACGGCTTCCGCCCGATCCTGTTTCGCCACGCTTTTGGCTATAGTGCCCAGATGTGGCTAACTCTCCTCATCCCCTCCGCTTTTGTCGGCTTCGCTGCCGCGCTCTGGTGGCGTCGCCGCGCGGTCGAATCGCGGCAACAGTTCATCGATGGCTATCAACTGCCAGCCGGCCTGTTGTTGCGGGTGCGGCAGACCTATCCGGCGCTCGACGACAAGCAGTTGGCGCTGGTGGAGGCGGGGCTGCGGCAGTTTTTCCGTTGCTCGCTGCTCGCCAACAAACAGGCGGTGGCAATGCCGTCGCAGGTGGTGGATGAGCTGTGGCACAACTTCATTCTCTACACCCGCAATTACCAGCAGTTCTGCCAACGTGCATTTGGCCATTATCTGCACCACACCCCGGCAGTGGTAATGGGCGGGCCGCGCCAGCAGCGTGGTGCCATCCGCAGGGCGTGGCATCTGGCCTGCAAGGAAGAAGGTATCCATCCGGGCAAGCCATCGCGGCTACCGCTGCTGTTCGAGCTGGATGCCTTGCTGGCGATTCCGAATGGCTTTATCTATACGCCCGATTGCAAGGCGCCGGGTGCCAGCGGTGGTGGCAGTTATTGCGGCGCCGATCTCGGCAGCGACAGCGGCTGTGCCAGTTGTAGTGGCGCTGGCGATGCGGGCGGTGAGGGTGGCGGTGATAGCGGCAGCAGTTGTGGTGGTGGCGGAGATTGAGTGCAGGCTTGGCAGTGGCACACAAGCCGGTTAGCATCGTCCGCTTGATTGCAGTCTGAAGTGGTTTATGTCTGTCCGTTTATTGATCCTTGATGTGCGTTATCTGTGTCTGGCCTTGCTGCTGCTGTTGCTG